>CAYJHV010000122.1:0-5357 GCA_964369825.1 uncultured Desulfovibrionaceae bacterium
ACTCATTTTGTATGTGCAAATGAAAAACTATATTTTACACATAAAATTATATTTGGAAACAATTATGCAGAGGTCTTTAAATAGAAAAAGAATATATTTACATTTTCTCAACGATATCCTTTGTACTTAGTCGACGCTGAAAAACGTGTTTTAACACGTTTTTCAGAAAGGCACGCCCACTCCAAATGCCCCTTCGGGGACGCCGGAAGCAAGTTCCGGCTCATTTTACGTGGCGCAAAATTTTCACTATCGTTCAAATTTTTTCAGTGACGACTATTTACTCTAAAATTCAAATTTTACATTATTTTTTTATAATTAAATCTATGCAATGTAATTGTGCGCTGATTTCTTTTGTGGAACCAAGCTCCCAAGTGCAAGATTGTGCATCCCAGCCAAGAGCAGTTGCCACTTCTTTTACCATTCCTGCCGTATTGATCAGCGGATGTCGTTTAAATACTTGCGGTAAACCATAGGTTAAGCTGCATACAAGGCATTTTTCGGGACGTTGATGCAATTCAAAGGTTAAGATAACGCTTTTCTCGTCCTGTTTTTGTAGAGCAAGTTTAATGTCATAAGCCCCTTCTTCGGCATCGCCATAGAGGGCTTCAAAAAAATCATTACTACGACTTGCGGGCAAAAGCTCGTCAAGCATTTCATTGGTAAGTGTACTCATAATCAAATCCTTAAAAAGTCTATAAAAATAATATTAACCGTCTCTTTCTTTACGCAAATTTGCTTTTACTTACAAGCAGAAATACTCTATGCATACAAAAAAGATATTTGCGAATTTTTAAGAACAATATCATTAGCTTTGAGTAAATATCTGCAACGAGCCAAGGAAAATTGCTCTTTAAGTTCAGCAAGATAACAGGGCTTTAGTTCATCAATGTAGCCGCTCAAATAGGCACATAAACCTAAAATGCGCTCAGCACTGACTCCGGCATGACGCAATGAGTGCACGCTCAAGGCATTATGTCTTTTGGCAAGACGTTCACCGTTTTCGTCCAAAAGTAAGGGCACATGAGCATAATTTGTTTTATGAAGCTTCAGTAATTCTTGTAAATAAATTTGTCGAGGTGTTGAGACAAGAATATCACGTCCACGAACGATGTGGGTAACAGATTGAGCGGCATCATCAAGTACCACTGCCAATTGATAGGCAATTACCTTATCGGAGCGACGCAATGCAAAATCACCGCCAACGGAGTGTAAAGTATAGTATTGTTTACCGTAGATGGTATCTTCGAAAAAAATTTCCTTACTTTTACCCTCGCTGTCTTGTGTACGCAAACGCAAAGCCGCCCTGCGTCCCATGGCTTCATTTTTCATGCAGGCATCACGGCTTAAATGGGCACAATGTCCGTTGTAGGGTGCTCCCATATCCTCCACATGCGGTGCTCCGGCAAGGGTACGTAAGTCCTTACGAGTGCAATAACAAGGATAAATATAGCCTTGACTGTTCAAGATTTGTAAAGCATTTTCATAAAATTTTTGCCTTGTACTTTGAGCGCAAATTTCTCCGTCCCAAAATAAGCCAAGCCATTGCAAGTCTTTAATAATAGCCTCGGAAAATTCAAAGCGGGAACGCTTGGGGTCCAAATCTTCAAGGCGTAAAAGCACTGAACCGCCTGCTCTTTTTGCCAAAAGCCAAGCCCATAAAAATGACCATATATTGCCCAAATGCAATAAACCTGTGGGACTTGGCGCAAGCCGTCCCACATACTTTTCTTGTACTATATGTTCCGAATGCATGTAAAATGACATAACAAAGGAAAATTTTTTATGCAAGATTATAATAATTATTGAAAATACATTAATGGCGCAGATTACTGTTTTTCAACAACTTATTACTCTTACTCCGATGGCGCAACCATATAATCCGGTGCCATATCCACAAAAGCAGTATAGCGAGACAGGTACATAAGATTGGCAGCTCCCACCGGTCCGTTACGCTGTTTACCGATGATAATTTCGGCAACGCCTTGTGGCGGACGCTCCGAAGGCTTGGTGTAAGTATATACATCTTCACGGTAAACAAACATAATAACATCGGAATCTTGCTCAATGGCGCCGGATTCACGTAAATCGGAAAGCATAGGTCTTTTGTCGGCACGCTCTTCCACCTTACGATTAAGCTGGGACAATGCCACCACAGGAACATTTAATTCTTTGGCAAGAGCCTTCAAAGAACGAGAAATTTCAGATATTTCAAGCTCTCTTGAATCGATGCGTCGTCCGGCACGCATAAGTTGTAAGTAGTCCACAATGACCATACCGACGCCGTGCTCTGACATGAGGCGTCTTGTGCGAGCACGCAGTTCCAAAGTACTCAAAGAAGGAGTGTCGTCTATGAAAATTGGTGCTTGCCCGATGGCATCGGCGGCATTGAATAATTTTGACCAATCTTCATCTTTGAGACGTCCGGGTTGGCGCAAAAGAGAAACGTCCACCTTTGCCTGCACCGCAAGCATACGTTGTAAAAGTTGTTCTTTGCTCATTTCCAAGGAATACACTGCCACCGAAGTATTTTTATTGATGGCGGCATTCAATGCCAAACACATGGCAAAGGCCGTTTTCCCCATGGAAGGTCTGGCGGCTATAATAATCAAATCCGATGGTTGTAAACCGGCGGTCATGCGATCAAGCTGAGAAAAGCCGGTAGTTACTCCGGTTACTTGCTCATGGCTTGCGGCCAAATCGGAAAGTTTTTGAAAAACGTTATCAATAATATCCTTGGTGGAAAAAAGCTCTTTGTTGGCAGAACGCTGAGCAATGGCAAAAATCGATTGCTGCGAAGTATCCAATAATTCCTTCACTTCCTGCGTGGAATCGTAGCAATTTCCTATAATACCGGAACAGGTTTCGATGAGACGCCTCTGCAATGACTTATCTCGAACAATATTGGCATAATGCGGCGCATTGGCACCTGCCACCACAGCTTGCATAATTTCGCCCATATATACCGTTCCGCCCACAGCTTCCAATTGATTTTGATCTTTAAGCCTTTCAGCGCAAGTGACCACATCTATGGGTTTTGAAGTTTGGTATAAATGAAGCATGGTGGCATAAATCATTTGATGCGCCGGTAAATAAAAATCATCCTTGGTCAGCGTATCAACGATAATATTAAAGGTACTTTGAGATTGAAAAATACCTGCAAGCACTGCTTGTTCTGCCGTGACACTGTGCGGCGGAACGTGCTTAAGCATAAGATTTTCGGCTTGCTCGGCATTTTTGGGTGCAAAAGGCTTTCGATTATGATCCGGAAAAGAGCCACGCTCAGAATAATTACTCATGGGGTTTACCTATCAATAAGCACGTCTTCATAAATAATCAATAAACAAATAATTCACAATGTGATTTATTATAAGAATTGCTATTATACATTTTTATTGTTTATGGAGTTTGCGCTTTCGTTTATAATAAAAATTTTGACATTAAGTGAGGCAATATAGCCTGAAAGTGGAACAGTGGCAAGAAAGCTTTTTTGAAAAAACTCAATGAAAATGAGGAAATAACTGTTAATAAAGGAATAAAAATTTTAACAAAAAAATACCTTTGACAAAAAAACACTCCCATTATTTAAGCAGTGAATACTTAAATAATGAGAGTGTTTATATATAGAGAATGCTATTATTCGCTATCTTGAGCTTGTTCGCCTTCTTCAGCCTCGGTATTTTCGGCAGCAGGTGCTTGCTCAGGAGTTTCAACCACATCCTCAGCATAAGCACGTTGCTCGCTTTCTACCTTAACAAGCACATTGGCAATGACGCCGGCAAAAAGGCGTACACGCACTTCATGCTCACCAAGCACACGAATGGGTGCATCAAGCAAGATGCGACGACGGTCAACTTCAACACCAAGCTCGTGCAAGGTTTCTTGAATGAGGGTAGAAGTGACAGAGCCATACAACTTATCATTTTCACCCACACGCATCTTAATGATCACGTCAAGTTTTTCTAATTTTTCAAGTACGCTTTGAGCATCAGAACGCAAAGCAGACATTTTTGCTTCCAATTTTTTGCGTTCAAGTTCAAAAGCTTTCAAATTACCGGAGCTGGCAACCATGGCAAGCCCTTGAGGCAAAAGGTAATTACGACCATAGCCGGCTTTCACCGAGACAACATCGCCCACTTTGCCAAGATTTTCCACATCAGCACGGAGAATGATTTTCATATGCTTACACTCCCTATATCATGCTTTTTTTCTTAACAGTGCTATCATGCGTGGCGGTGTAAATGAGCAATGCCATTTGACGTGCGCGCTTGATTTCTGTGGTAAGGTGACGTTGATGCTGAGCACAGGTGCCTGTAATGCGGCGAGCAATGATTTTACCACGTTCGGTGATGAAGTCACGCAAAATATCCACACGTTTATAATTTAAAGGCAATTCCTTGTCAGCGCAAAAGCGGCAAAACTTACGGCGTGGAGCAAATTTTTTCTTAAAAGCCATTATTCAACCCCCTCAGCACTTGCGTTGGCATCATCAGTCAAAGCATCGGCCAATTTAACGGTGACAAATTTATAAATGCCGTCGGTAATGCGAATATTGCGCTCAAGCTCAGCAATGCAAGCAGCCGGAGCAGCATATTCAAGACGCACATAATAGCCACGCATATGCTTTTGTACAGGATAAGCTAAGTCACGCATACCCCAAACGTCTACCAGTACTATCTTTCCTTGTTCACGCTCAATAATCGCGCTCAAAGTAGAGATAATACCTTCACGATTTTCAGCTGCAAGCTCAGGAGAAAGCAAGAGCAAAGTTTCGTATTTTCTCATTTTTTGACACTCCTTTCGGTCATGTTGGCCCGCACACCATGTACGAGCAAGGGATTTGTGATTTACTGCAAAGAATGAAGTTTTGTCAAGTAAAAAATACGTACGGCTTTAGACGCCGCAGGTGATTATTACTTGCCCTCAACAGCTCTTGGGTATTGACATTTTGCTAAACGCTTTAAATGCACTTAAAAACATTAAAAGACATCTTAATATGTACGTTCGTTTTTTTGCACATAGAACTATGAACGCATAAAAATGCCGGAAACGTGCATTCCATGTTCTCGTTTTCGGCATTTTTATTTGTATACTTTAGATAAAAATTTGTTTTCTGTTAAGCTATTAATCTGTTTTTCAGTGACGACTACTTAAATTTATAGGCAAAACTATCGCGACCTTTTTTAAATGTTATTTTGTCAAAGCGTACCCGCCTTAAGTTTTTGCCCTTAGGGATAACACCCACCCTATGATTAATTTTGTGCTCAACAACAAAAAATTCTCTGTCATCCCAATGATGGTTATGCCCCGGCCAATATCTTCTTTTGCCTTTATTTTCAGCGTAAACATAGACATCACGG
>CAYJHV010000123.1:0-5313 GCA_964369825.1 uncultured Desulfovibrionaceae bacterium
TCATTTATCCTTGAAGTTATGGGTTGCACTCGGAACACCTGAAATATTCAAGCAATATCAGGGATTAGCCTTATCTATCTTTAGATGAAAACTCTCATTTTTTTAAGTGCAAATGAGTCTTGGACATTTCTTGTACTTTAGGGTATGCATTCTTGCATTAAATTCAAAAGAAAAATAGGTAAAGTATGTCATCAATAGATCATATCAGAAATTTTTCCATTATTGCGCACATTGACCACGGTAAATCCACCTTGGCAGATCGTATTCTTGAAATTACCGGTCTTGTTTCGGATCGGGATAAAAAAGATCAATATCTTGACAAGATGGAATTGGAGCGAGAACGTGGTATTACCATTAAAGCCCAAACGGTGCGTATTCCATACACCAGCAAAACCGGTGAAAAATACATTTTAAATCTTATCGATACCCCCGGACACGTGGATTTTAACTATGAAGTTTCACGTTCTTTGGCTGCTTGCGACGGAGCCTTGCTGGTAGTTGATGCAACCCAAGGTGTGGAGGCGCAAACCCTTGCCAATGTGTACCTTGCCCTTGACCATGACCATGAAGTTATTCCCGTTTTGAATAAAATTGACTTGCCAAGCTCCGATGTGGACAGAGTACGTGAAGAAATAGAAGAAGCCATCGGGCTTGATTGTACCGATGCTTTGCCCGTTTCGGCCAAGACCGGGGAAGGCGTTGCCGATGTTTTGGAAGCATTGGTGGAGCGTTTGCCTGCGCCGCAAGGAGATAAAAATGCTCCGCTCAAAGCGCTTATTTTTGATTCATGGTATGACAGTTATCAGGGTGTGGTGGTACTTTTCCGCATTATGGACGGAAGCATCAAGAAAAATGAGCGTATCCGCCTAATGGCTACCGGTAAAGAATATGAAGTTTTACGCCTTGGAGTTTTTTCTCCCGAACCTACGGACATGCCGGAGCTTTCTGCCGGAGAAGTGGGCTTTTTGTGCGGCAGCATCAAAGAGCTTCAAGACGCCAAGGTGGGCGATACCATTACTTTAGTCAATAATCCTGCCATTGAACCTGTGGAGGGATTCAAAGAAGTGCAACCCATGGTTTTTTGCGGTCTGTACCCTTCTGATTCCGATGATTATGAAACATTGAAAACAGCTCTTGAAAAATTGCAACTCAATGATGCGGCGTTTTCCTATGAGCCTGAAACATCGCAAGCTCTTGGCTTTGGATATCGCTGTGGTTTTCTGGGCTTATTGCATATGGAAATCATTCAAGAACGCATTGAACGAGAGTTTGAGGTCAGTCTTATTGCAACGGCACCGTCGGTCATCTACAAGGTGGATACCATTGACGGACATCATCTTGACATAGATAATCCATCCAAGCTTCCCGATGCCAATAAGATTACGACGCTTTTTGAACCGCTGGTGAAAATGGACATACACGTTCCCAATGATTATGTGGGGAATGTGTTCAAACTTTGTGAGGAAAAACGAGGTATACAAAAAAATCTGCATTATCTTGCGGCTAATCGTGTGGTCATCACCTATGAATTGCCCTTTGCGGAAATTGTTTTTGACTTTTTTGATCGCCTCAAATCCAGCACCAAAGGCTATGCCTCCATGGACTATGAATTTTTAGATTATAAGCCGGCAAATTTGGTACGTCTTGATATTATGCTCAATGGGGAGCCGGTGGACGCTTTGGCAGTTATTGTTCACAAAGATAAAGCCTATCATTACGGACGTGCCTTAGCTTTGAAATTAAAGCGTACCATTCCTCGCCAACTCTTTGAAGTGGCCATTCAAGCTGCCATCGGTCAAAAAGTTATTGCTCGTGAAACGGTGTCGGCATTTCGCAAAAATGTGACGGCAAAATGTTATGGCGGTGATATTTCTCGTAAACGTAAACTTCTTGAAAAACAAAAAGAAGGGAAAAAGCGTATGAAACGCATGGGCAATGTGGAATTGCCGCAGGAGGCATTTCTTGCCGCCTTACAAGTGGGAGATGATTAAAGTTACAATAGGCAATTTTTGCGCTGTGGATTTAGCCAATGTTTTCTAAGGCAAATTCCACGGCGCATTTACCCACAGGCAAAACAAAAGGAATAACAACTACCGGCACGGTGACGGCTGTTTCGTGTAAAATCTCTTTATCAAGACCATAAATCATGGTGGGCGTTGTACCGTGATAAAGCACGCCGTTTTCGCCAAGGCGGCGGCGCACGTCACCTGAAAGAATATTGGTGAATTCACCCACCGTACTTTTGGCGTCTTCGTCCAAATCTTCAATGCAATCACCAAGCATAATCTTGGCTATCTCCTCGGCGGCATCCTGTGACATGCTTAAAGCAATACTCCCTCGGTGACCTGCATCAGTTTTAGCGTTTACCAAACCGGTAAGTTCCAATATATTATTATGGTCTTTTTTAATAAAGGGCCTGCATGGCGTAACAGTAACTTGCGCCATGCTTGCAAATACAAAGGCAGTAGCCTCAATAAAAGCTTGAACCACTTCCGTAGTTTTCATATATCTTTTCTCCAATATACCAAAAGCTTATAATGTAGCTTATGCAACTAAATCTAAGTGCTTAGTATTGATAAAAGAGTCAACAAGACCAAAAATAAGCTCATTGCCACAAAAATCGCCCTGTGCAATGTTTTGCCTATAGCATATTAAATTTTCTTCAAATTTTTGCAAGTTATTTTTATGCAAGTGATGCATATTGACTTGCATTCCATAGCCTAAGCGTTCAATATATAAAGCATTAAAACGTTGTTCTATCATAGAAGAAATGGGGAGAGTTAGTACAGGTTTTCCTAAAAACAGTGATTCTGTCATAAGCGTATGCCCCCCTCCTTGGATAACATAACTTGCACCCTCCAGTAATTCCAAGAAAGTATCCTCAGATTTTTTCATGAAAATAACATTTCCTTCTCGCCTTTCTTCTTGACCATAACCAAAAACATAGCACAGTCTCTCGGTAGATTCATGCAAAAATTGCACCAACGAATTATGGGTGGTGTTACTTTGGTAAACCAGCACATGTCCATCATCACGAGGGCGCATGGCAAGCACTTTATCTCGCAAAATCGGTGGAACAACACGAGCATTATACTGCTTAAGTACGGGCGGGGCATAAAACGAGACAATTAAATTATGCTCCGTAGGACTGAAGAGATATTTGGGCGTCAGTCCTTGCACGTAAAAATCCCAAAGCATATCCCGCGGCAATTGATGTTCACAGCAAGTTATCACATGCTGATGATCAAGTGTCAAGCAGGGTATTTGCAAACGTTTTGCGGCCTTTGCAACAAAATATTCCAAATCGGTCATACATACATCAGGTTTAAAATCTTCGATGATTTTCATGGTCTGTTGTATATATTTTTCTTTATGCAAAAGTATGGGGACAGCTTTTTTTAATGTGCCCCAAAAATCAACTTTATACTCTTTAAAAACGGTACCAAGGTTAGGTAAAGGGCTTACACAAAATTCATTTCCAAAGACAGTGAGGGCATCATCATTGGTCACAAATAAAAATTCATGTTGCCCAAGTTTTCTGGCAATGGTTAAGCCACGCATGGCATGTCCATGCCCTGTACCATGTATGCCATAAACGATGCGTGCCATACTTACCTTCTCCTTTAATTTAAATTTATATCAAAATGTGTGCATATGGTCAATGATATAAAAGAAATTATACCGGGCAACTCCATGGTGTTTATTTAGTTCGAAGAATTTTGTATGAAATCTTTTTGATATTAATGATTTTTTCTCTAAAACTTACTAAAATGAGAGCATGGGAAAAATAAATTACTATTTCTGTTTTCTTCAATGGCACTCTGTTGTCGAGGCAGCGGCAAACAGTACTAAAATGATAAAGTATTTTTGAAAATGGCATAAGTTAATCTCTTGACAGTTAACTCTATTGTTTCTAAAATTTCCATATAAAACGTTAGGAAGCAATTTGGTTTTGGAAGCGAGGACTATAATAAAGACTTGCGCAATGAATTGCGCAAGGTCTTATAATAGAAATTTTTTTTGTAAAAGCAGAAGAGACTCAAAGAACAAAATTGTCGGTTTCTTTTGAATTGTTCTTTTACTGTATAATGGTTTGATATGCTTGAATTGGCATAAGTTTTTTATTTACGCATAGGATAAAATTTATGTCTTATATACCGCCATATACTATAAGCACCGAAGCCTTAAGGCTACTTGCTTTAATTTGTGAGCACCTTGGAGTGCTTGAAAGCGGTATTCTTACTGCTGAAAATTTTTCACCGCAATTACGTCGAGAAAACCGCATTCAAAGTATTCACGCTTCCCTTGCTATTGAAAACAATACTTTGAGCTTAGAACAGGTTACCGACATTATTGACGGAAAAACTGTTCTTGGCCCTCCACGAGATATTCAAGAGGTGCATGGGGCCATTGCTGCCTATGAGCAACTTGATTTATGGCAGGCGCACAAACTCGACGATTTACTTGCTGCTCATGCATTACTTATGCAAAATTTAGTGTCTCATCCCGGAAGTTTGCGTTCAGGCAATGTTGGTATTTACAGGGGGGGCGTGGTTATTCATGCTGCGCCGCCTGCTAAACTCGTTTGGGGGCATCTTAAAAATTTGCTGACTTGGGTTAAGAACACCAAGGAACATCCGCTCATTGCAAGCTCAGTTTTTCATTATGAATTTGAATTTATTCATCCTTTTACCGATGGTAATGGGCGTATGGGCAGACTGTGGCAAACGCTTATTTTAAGTAAATGGAAGCCACTTTTTGCTTACTTACCGGTAGAAACAATTATTCGTCATCAGCAAGAGGAGTATTATAAAAGTCTGGGAGAGTCCGACAGAGCCGGAAATTCCGAAGCCTTTATTGATTTTATGCTTTCTGCTCTCAAAAACACTGTAATGGACTTAATTAAAAAGCAAAATAATGCCGATACCGACCTAGTAAGCGACCTAGTAAGCGACCTAGTAACCGACCTAGTAAGCGACCCAGTAAGTGTTCAAGTTAAACGTCTTCTGAAGACGCTTTCTAAAAAAGAAAAAAGTACAGCAGAGCTTATGCGCTCTCTATCGCTTAAGCATACACCAACATTTAGGAAGAACTACCTCAATCCGGCCCTAGATGCAGGCTTCATTGAACGTACACAGCCGGATATTCCTCAAAGTCCTACGCAAAAATATAGAATTACGGCAAAGGGGCGACAAGTAATTTAATTGAGAGTTTTTACCTAAAGATAGATAAAGCTACTTGCTGATACTGCTTAAAATTTCAGGTGTTCCGAGTGCGACCCATAACTTCAAGGATAAATGAACCATTTCTTCA
>CAYJHV010000124.1:0-5246 GCA_964369825.1 uncultured Desulfovibrionaceae bacterium
GCACCGCATGGGCAAATGATGCTTGCCGGATGTTATGGTCTTCTACGTGCCTTAGGCGCACAGTGCAACAGTTCCGCTTGACACTTGAATGTCAAGCTTTTAAAGGCACGCTTCGCTTCGACGTTAAACGTGCAAATAAATTGCACTTACGCCTCAGCGGCGGTCGCCTGCATTTGCAGTCTCCATAGCAATTCTAAGTGGAATTGCTATACAAATAATTTTTAGTTAAGCAGGATAATTACATGGAAATTTTTGACGAAGCAGAATTATGGTCAAGGGAACGTATCAGTGATGTACAACATAAGCGTTTGTGCTCCACCATGGAACAAGCGATCAAATGCGATTTTTACGCAAAACGCTTGGCAGATGCCGGCATACAAGCCGATTCTGTGCGTCATGTGGACGACATAGAAAAAATACCTTTTACCACCAAGGACGATTTACGTAGTAATTATCCTACAGGTTTACTTTGCGTTCCCCATGCAGATATTGTACGTATGCACGTCTCAAGCGGTACCACCGGAACCCCCGTTGCCATTTGTCACACGCAAAATGATTTGAATTCTTGGGCAAGCCTTATGGCTCGCTCCATGCATATGGCAGGAATTCGTCGTGAAGATGTCTTTCAAAATATGTCAGGATATGGACTTTTTACCGGAGGGCTTGGTATTCACTACGGAGCTGAGCGTCTTGGTTGTTTTACCATACCGGCAGGTGCCGGAAATTCACGCCGTCAATTGAAATTAGTTAAAGATTTCAAGACAACTGCGGTACACATTCTCCCTTCTTATGCGCTTATCTTGGGCGGACATCTTGAAGAAGCCGGTGAAAATCCACAAGACCTTCCCTTACGTATAGCCCTTATCGGTGCAGAACCTTACACCGAAGAATATCGCCGCCGCATTGAAAAAATGTTTGCCATGAAAGTATATAATTCCTATGGACTTTCAGAAATGAACGGACCGGGTGTTGCTTTTGAATGCGAATGCCAACACGGTATGCACGTATGGGAAGATGCTTATATTCCTGAAATTGTTGATCCCGAAACCGGTAAAAGAGTACCCGACGGGCAAGTGGGTGAACTTATTATGACCAGTTTGTGCCGTCAAGGTATGCCTATTTTGCGCTATCGTACCCGTGACTTAACTCGCTTTATTCCCGGAAAATGCGCTTGTGGACGTGAACACAGACGTATTGACAGAATTTTGGGGCGTGCCGATGATATGTTCATTATCAAAGGTGTTAACATCTATCCCATGCAAATCGAGCAAGTCATTATGACCTTTAGAGAAGTGGGGCAAAATTACCTCATCATCCTTGAAAATGACGGACATGCCGACCATATGCGCGTGCAAGTGGAAATTCGTGAAGAGTGTTTTGTGGAAGATATGCGCGTCTTGCGTTCCTTGCAAAAAAATATTGCCGGACGTTTACGTGATGAAATACTTGTAACCCCCAAGGTGGAATTGGTGGCTGCGGGTACTATACCTACCACCGAAGGTAAAGCTGTGCGTGTTCAAGATCTTAGGGAGAAATAATGGAGCTTGTCATTCCCTCCACTCTTTCTTCCATATTCATTTCAGGTTTTTTAGTCCTCTTGGGTTTCATCCTGTTTTTGAATATTTTTGGTTTGCCGGCCAATTGGATCATACTCATATTTGTAGGTTTATGGAAGTACCTTTATCCCGATACTGCCTCCATGACCACGCTGTTCTTTATTATGCTCATTGTCTTGGCAATCGTCGGAGAAGTTCTTGAATTTGTACTGCAAGTGGTGAAAGCTAAAAAATATGGATCGTCATCATCGGGAACTTTTGCAGGCGTCGTCGGTGCCATAATCGGTGCCATTGTCCTCGCACCACTTTTTTTTGGCATCGGCGCACTTATCGGCGCACTCATTGGCGCATACATAGGTTGTTTTATCATGGAACTAGCCAAAGGACGCTCACTAAAAGAGTCCAGAGAAGCAGCCTTTGGTGCTATGGTAGGACGTTTCCTTGGTACCGTGGTCAAATGCGGCATTGGCGGCGTTATGCTGGCTCTTACTGCTCGCTACATTTGGCCTGAAGTTACTGTCATTGCTTAAAATTAATTCAACGCTGAAAACGCATTTTTATGTTTTTTCAGCGTTGAATTAAAAATCAATATAAAGCACTTATTTTTTACTTATGCCTCAGCAGGTTTCGCTTGTTTTTTGCTTTTTCCTCGTAAGTAAAGGAGAACAATCAAGACAAGAGCAATACCAAGTAAACTTGCACCCAAGATAGGTCTGAAGCGAATCCAAGCAATGGCTATGATAATACAAGACCATGCAAAACCAAATAATGATGCCACAAGACCGGCTCCGGCTCCCAATAAATCTCCCAAAATGGGAATAATACTTGAAATGACCACGAAAGGAGCCACAAGCATTTTCAAACCGCCTATAACCATTAATATACCGACCACTCGTAAAATCCAAGTCATGGTAGTATTGGCATCTTTAGCACCTTGATACATGATATTTGCACCCACAATGCCCATATCCAATTGGTAAAATGTATTTCCGTTGCCGGCTAAAAATTTGTCAAATGTATTACTGTTCACTTTTGCAAGAATGGAAACATCTGCATCGGGCTTGGCAGAATAGACAATGCGTATATCGCCAATGTCCGGATCGTGTGGTTCTTCGCCTATATAGAGTATGTTTTGCTGCACATGGATCAGGGGATCGTTTTCATCATCTTCCACATAGTTTGGAAACATACTTTTTTGTAAGGCTTCACCGTCCACAGTGGGAATAATTTCCTTTGCGCCGCCAATGGAATTAATAAGAAAATTCGGAAGCTTATAAGCTCCAAAACTCACATCATTTGCTGTCCACGTTTCAGACTTCATGTCAAAAATAATCTCATTGCCATGACCCTCCGGTTTTTTGAAGGCAGAGGAGCTGACAGGACTTGAAACCCATTTTTTTTCATAGGTATAAGTGGTTGTTTTTTCAATGCTGCCATCAAGTTTTTTATTTTCGGTGGTACGTGAGCTTTCAACCCATTGATAATAAGTGACTTTGCGAATGAGACTGATGGCATTGATACTTACGTCCGTTACAGGATCTTTGAGTACGTCCTTGGTAGCAGCTCTGCCGGTAGCATGTACCATTTTGCCGTTGAAGGCGGAATCAATGGTGGTAATGCTTGGTAAATCTACCGTAGCCAATTGTGCTTCATTGATGGCGTCTCCGGTACGTACCGCACGCCCTTCATTCCAATACAGTAAAGCTGTGCCTGCAAGAAAAAGGATGATACCAAAAACAATGCCTTTAAAAGATTGCCCAATTCGTTCGCCGTAACTGACGGTGGTAACTTCGGTATAGCTGTTTTCATCAGACATAATTGCCTCCCAAGTTTGTGTTAAGCATGTCTTCAGAAGTATTCAATAAATAGAATGTTAATAATAAGTTGAATTACAAGAGTAACAACTTAAGTCTATTTGCTGATGAAGTATGCTCTTTTGTTTAAGATAAAATCTCGCCATGGTAGATACAGTAAGTCGCTTCTAAATTCAGTATATGTTCATTAAAATTTTTTGCCATCATTCAAGAGATGAATTTGAAAAAATATTTTTATTACCAATTATTGCGTATCATCATGATGATTAATTTTATAAATGCTGTAGAAAAGACTTCATTTTTTTTAAAGAAATTGTTATAAAAAAAATGATGATATTTCTTTCTTTTAGAATGAAGTAAAAGGGTGTATAATCATTGGAATGAATTTTACTGTTGTAATTTTGCAACATTGCAAAAATAGGATGAAGATATATGCTGATACAAAGTTTTTGCCAAGTTCAAAATAAAATAGCCCGCTTAAAAATTCTTTTTGAAAAATCTTTCTTTTTGGTTGTACTTGCCTTTTTTCTTGTAGGTTGTGAGGATTCTCCCTTGGCACCGGAAAAATCTATTTCTCTCACATTTTGGCATGTGTACGGGGCGCAAACACATTCTCCCATGAATGAACTTGTGCGAGAATTTAATCAAACGGAAGGAAAAAAGCATGGTATTAAGATTAATGTTACCTCCGTTTCCAACTCTTCTGCCATTCATAAAACTTTGGTTGCCGCTGCCAAAAGACAGCCGGGAGCGGCCGTTTTACCTGATCTTTTTGCATGTTACCCCAAAACACTACAAGCCATGGGACCCGAACAAGCCCTTGATTGGAATCAATATTTTACTGAAGAAGAACTGGCTGTCTTTGTGCCGCAATTTTTGGAAGAAGGAACATTTGACGGCAAGTTAAAGATTTTTCCTTTGGCAAAATCGTCCAATATTTTATTTATAAATGAAGGGATTTTTGAGAAATTTGCTCAAGATACAGGGCATTCTTATGCCGATTTAACTACCTTGGAAGGATTTTTTGCTGTGGCTCACAGTTATTACAAGTGGTCGGACGGCAAACCTTTCTTTATGTATGATGAATGGTTGCAGTATCCTTTCTTGAACGTACTTTCCCTTGGTGAAAATTTTTTTGAGGAAAATAGAATTCTCTGGGATACGCCGGCTTATGAAAAGGTAATGCGTCCCTTGGCTCGTGCTGCTTTACGGGGGGAAGTATGTCTTATGACAGGTTTTGCCACCGTACCCATTATGATTGGTGAAGCCATAGCCGGTGTGGAATCCTCAGCCTCTGTGCTTTATTTTAAAAATGAAGTGACGCACAGTAATAATAATAAAATTCCTTTACATGTAAAAAGTATAGCCGAACCCCGTTTTATCGGCGCAAAACGTATTGATATTCAAAGAGGCGGTGGACTTGGTGCCATAAAATCCACTCCAAAAAGAGAAAAAGCGGCAGCCATATTTTGTAAGTGGCTTGTTTCTAAAGAGCAAAATTTATCGTTTGTGATCCAAAGCGGCTATATGCCGGTACGTAAAGCGGATTTTGCCAAGTTAGAATCTGCCGTTGTACAAAAAGAATTTCCCCATGAGCGTTATAAGTCATTATATCAAATTGTTGTGGAGCTGAAAAAAAAATCCACCTTCATTCCGGCACCTTCTTTTGAAGCCTATGGGCAAATGGAGCATCGTTTTTCCGCTGCCATACGTGAAGTTTTCAGTAAAAATCGTCAAGCATGGCTGAATAAAGAAGACAGCCTTGAAAATCTTGTGGATAAATCATTGCAACAAATTCAAGAAAGAGTCAGTTCCAAGTAAGTATAGTAATTTCAGTTGAAATTACTATCTTGACTGCGAGAGCAGTCAAGCACTG
>CAYJHV010000125.1:0-5219 GCA_964369825.1 uncultured Desulfovibrionaceae bacterium
GCAATGAAGAAAAGGATGAAGGAATTTATATGGGAAGAATTACACATATAAAAATACTATTTTCGGCATTGATTACGCCTTTTTCTCCTTTCTGTAAAGAGCAAAGCCTTCACCGGAGGTAAGGTTGTAGGCGCAAAAAGGCATGATGCGTCCGTCACTTTCGGCAATGTGGATGTGGCAAGCTTTGAGTCTTTGCAAATCCACGGAATAGGCGTCTTGGAAAGCCATGCAGGACACCGTAAAACGTTGTTTAAAGCTATTTTTCTGTAAAAAATGGTCAAAATCATCTTGAACAGAGCAATTTTTCCGGTTTGACGCTGTAAAAAGGTTTTCTCCGGACCAATGCTTTGCCACAAATTCACGAGCAATTATGGCAGGTGAAATACTGTCACCTTGTGTTTTTGAGCCGCAACAAGCAACAGCTTTTACAGGCAAAAGTCCTCTTTTTTCATCTCGCTCATAAAGTGCGCTGAAAGAGCACAAAGCATGTTCTGATTGTGGCGGATGAAAATGTTCCGCTTTGAGTATACCTGTACTTTGTTGCTCAAGGGCATACATTACTTCCGGTAAAGTCAGGCGTGGTGCTTGTGTCTGCTCCCAAGGATAACGCCCAAAGGAAGAAACCGGCTGAATATGTACGCCACGTATCACAGAACCATAACTTAAAGCTTTTTGTAGAATTTCACCCAATTGGTGCTCATTGACACCACGAACCAAGGTTACCACCAAAAGTACCGCTAAATCAGCATCTTGACAATGCTGTAATGCTTGTTCTTTGATGTGTGTGTATTTTGCGCCACGCAAAGTTTTATAAATGGCATCGTCCATGCCATCCCATTGTAAATAAACAAGATTTAATCCTGCGGCTTTGAGTTTTTGGGCGTAATCTTTGCCGTTTTTGGAACAACCGAGGCGTAAACCATTGGTATTTACTTGTACAAAATCAAAGCCTTTGGCATGGACAAGTTTTATTATCTCCGGTAAATCATCTCGAGTGGTAGGTTCGCCGCCGGAAAGTTGAATGTTTACTGCTCCGGATTTTTGCAAAAGCATTTCTAAACGTGTACTTATTTCCGTCAAAGACAGATCGCTTGCCTCATTACCATGCTGAGCACCGGCATAGCAAATGGGACAGGACATATTGCAATTTTGTGTCACTTCCAAAAGTACGCAACAACTTGGGCGTAAATGTTCACGACATAAACCGCAGGCATGAGGGCAAGCAGAAGGTGATGCTTCATGATTTATAGTGGCTAAAGGTGCTACGCTTTGGCACCAATCTTCAAAACTTGGAGTATTTGGCATTTGTATCCATGCCGGGATGGAAAAATGCCCGTGCGAAGGGCATGATTTCTTAAAAAATACCTCATTGCCTTTTTGAACATAATAAGCGTCCAAAGTGCGTAAGCATTGTGGGCAGAGGCTTTGAGTTTTTTTTACAACTTTCATAGCAAAATTATTTTCTCATTTCCAAATCAAGGGAATAGCTTTCCAAAATGGTACAGATTTCTTCCCAACATTGTGCCAAAAGCTGCCCGCATAAAGAATGACCGCCGCCGCTGCCTTGAACCATTGCCTCTTGTTTTTGCTCTTGGAAAGAAGTCAGTAATTCAGAACATAAGCCATTGGTTTTACTGTGAGTTACAAACCACGTATGGTACTCTTGTACCATAGGCATCAGCGCAGTGTGCGCTCTTTCATCGTCCCGACCACGACCGGCAACGAGGCTTAAAATACACGCACCGGCAGGCAGTAAACCGCAAGGACCTTCTTGACCACCCATACCCACACAAAGGCCTTGCATGGAACGTACCAAAGCAGGATTTTCTTCACCCACACTTTGCAAAAAAATCTGCATCAGTAATTGGCTGCAACAATAGCCTTGATGAATAAGCGGTAAGATTTCCATAAGTAAGGGATGCATAATTTTACCTCATATTTTTTGAGCTATCCATAAAGCATAGCCGCAATTTTTCCACTTTTTCAAAGTATTACAATTTTCGCCGTGCCATAGAAGCTGTGCCGCAAAAGGTGCCAAATAATGCGAACAATCTTCACTATGTATGAGTTTCCAACCTGAGACGTTAAGGGTATGTAAAAGTTCTGCGACGTTAAGGGTACGCAAAGGCTCTGCGCCGTTCAGGGTCTGCAAAGGCTCCGCACCGTGGAGACCTTGAGGCTGATTTGTTTTGGCATACACATCATGAATTATTAAGCGTGCGGAAGGTTTACAAATTTTATTCCAAGCCGCAAGTACCTTTTGCCTCTCGGGTAAAAGTGAGAGTACGCATTCACCCAAAATACCGTCAAAACTTAAGGGTTTACAAGGTGTATTTTGAGCATTGCCACAAAAAAAATTATCTGAATGGATGGACTTAATGTCCATACCAAAAGCCTTTAAGCCCATGGTTTGTAAAAGTGTAAGGCTTTCACCTCTTCCGCAACCTATGTCAAGAATCATATCTTGCGCTGAAAATTTCCCCAATTCCACAGCGTGTTTGGTTAAAATCATATCTCCGGGGCGTAAGGGAAGATGACAAGCGGCAGTACCGGACATTATTTATCTTCCAATAATTTTTCCACTTCCAACATTTTTCCTTGAGCAAGCGATTTGGGAATAAGCGTCAAATTGCATTGAGGGCAAGCAGGTAAAAAAACTTCAAAAGAGTTTTTAAGGTAAAATACCTGCATTTTTTTTTGTTCCAATGCACATTGACAACGCTCACAAATCCAGTCGCCGGCATCGGGCGCATATGATGGTCCTATACTCATAAATTCACCTCTACTCAATTTCAGGTACTGTATTGGGTACCGTCATACGATGGCACCACGCATCGTGTAAATGATATTTATTGGCATCATCTTTTGAATAACGTACCCAAAAAGTAACATTTCTTGGGCACCACGCTCCTACAAAATGCCCACTTTCACGCTCCACAAAACGAGCTTTATGTTCTTCCACCATGCGCACGGCAAGAGCCACATCTTGATGCAAAATATGCTTGCGTTCCAATTCTTGCAAAAGTTCAGGTGCAATACATAAAAAATCATGGTCGGAAATTGCCCCTTGGCGTTTCATGTCATTATCTGAAGTATGAATGGGCAAAAGTGCATTCTTACCATAACGAGTAAGCACCTTTTCTACCAATTGCGCTCTGGCAACACGTCTTGCGGACAATCCCAGCACTTGCACACCGGCTTTGGGCATTTGCGGTAAAATATCCAAGATATGCAATGCCTTTTTGCCAATTTTTTCCAAGCGTTCATGACACATAATGCAGGAAACCAATGCTGTGTCTTGCTCTGTGCTTTCATAAAGGGTGTGTGCAAGTTTTTCCGTGGCTTTTTCTGCCAAATCCGGTTGAGAGCACCATACATTGCCACCAAAACCACAACAGGGGCTGATACTACCTTGCAAAGCGTGGTCAATGATGTGCATTCCTTGGCTTTCTGCCAAATGCCGCACGGCTTTTTGCCACGTTGGATTATTTCTGGCACCGCAAGGATCGTGCAAGCTCATGCTTTGTGCATTTTCACTATGATTTTTCTGCGTCAAAGGTACAAGTAATTCCCATAGAGAAATACAGGGAATATGCGGTAAACATGTTTCAAATTGACGTAAACACGAAGCGCAAGCCATAATCAGTACGGGTTTTCCAAGCTCTAGCCATTGGTTTTCCAAATATTGTACATGCTTGGCATTCAATTCTGTTTGACCGGAAAAATAGGCAGGAATGCCACAACATGATAGCATTAACCCCACGGATTTCAGCTCATTTTTTTGTTCACAAAGCAAATCAAAAACCGCCAACACTTGCTCGGCACGTAAAGCTGAGAGTTGACAGCCGGGGAAGAAAACATGGCTGGGGTTTTCAAGGCTTTTTGGTGACCGCATAAAAAGCGCACAAGGATCTTGTGAAGCCGAAAGCATATCTTCCACGGCAAATTCAAAGGCTGATGGCGGCATATAATTTTTTTGCACCATATCTTCACGGGCATCCAAAACCACTTCAATCATGGAAAAACGCTCGGGGCAGATTTCTGTGCATTGACCGCAAAGCATACAGCCATTGATCAGTGAATTGGCCTTATGGTCACCAAGTACAATGGCAGTATTATTGTAAATTTGTCTGGTGTAAGTGCGTGGAAAGGAACCATATTTTTGCAAGTAAACGCATTCTTTAACGCATTGCATACACTCACATTGAATACATCGTTCAGCTTCCTTGGCTGCTTCTTCAACGCTATAATCTAAACCATTTTGTGCCAGCACTGCCGCTTTGTCCGTAAGCCCCTGTAAAGGTGTATGCAATTTGCTTTGCCCAAGGGTATGTTCACGTCCTGCCATGAGTGAAACTTCAGTGGCAAGGCGTTCCAAGGATAAAGCCGCTTGCCTGCCTTCTCCGGCTTGTTTTGAAGGTGATGCATATTTTTCGCCGGTGGGGCTTGTTTCAAGACTGCCGCCCATGCAGATGTTATCCTTAACAAACATGGTATAATCTGACGGAACATCTTTCACAAAGTCAGCTTTCACAAAGTCAGCTATTTTCGGAGCGGCATGAGCATCCACAAAATAAGCGGCATAATTTTTAGACAACATGCTGTCAAAAAATTCTCCGGTCAAAGTAACACATTCAAGCGTCAAATGCTGTTTTTGTAAATTTTCAAGCTCCACATTAATATGCTCAACTTGCAAATTCAAAAAATTTTCTGCAAGAAATTGCGTTGGTTCTTGTTCATAAAATATGGTCACCGGGAAATTCTTTTTGCCAAGCTCATAAGCCACCACCATGGCAGCAATACCATTGCCAAAAACGGCGATTTTTTGTGCCTTGGCAGGACGTGGAAAAGTTTTTCCTTGTTTTTGGGAGTTATCCAAGCATACTTTTTCTAAGCTATGGATGGCAAGGGTACCGCCAAAATCTTTACGTAGACAATAACCTTCACAAGGATGATCACAAATGCGCCCTAATATTTGCGGAATGGGTAAATGTTTTTCTAAAATTTTGCGTCCCTCTGCCATTTTTCCTTCTTTCATGGCGGCCATAAAGGCACGCACGTCCAGATGTAAAGGGCAATGAGCCTGACAACGAGGCATGGCCTCTTGGGTACAATGGGCTTCGATGCTGTGGAGCTTACTTTGATCCATAAAAATCTCGATGTGGTAAAAGTTGCATTGTTTTAAATGTTATACCATGTTATCACTCTTTTGTAAATAT
>CAYJHV010000126.1:0-5213 GCA_964369825.1 uncultured Desulfovibrionaceae bacterium
TTATGGCAGATGACAACGCCTGCTTGGATTTTGCCTATGATTGGCTGGAGCTGGTGATTTTTGGTTCTTGCGCCACTTTGTCCCGTAGTACCGGCTAATTGACTATCATTATAAGACCTTGCGCAATGCATTGCGCAAGGTCTTATATGTATAAAATATCAATACGTTTGTAAAATGAGACTGTGAATTAAAATAGTTAAGTCCTCACTACCAACATGTTTGGTAGCTTCAATGTAAGTGGTACCATTATATTCTTGCACTTCAGGATTGAGTTTCCAACCGTGCAATTGGTATTTTCCCGTATTTTCGGCGTCGGTAATTTGTAATTTGGCAAGCACATCGGTAACGCTGTTGCGATCCACATAGCCACTGACAATCAGCTCAGTATTGACAATTTGATCGTTTTTGAGCATGGCTTTCACTGTTTCCAAGCTATTTGTTCCGGCAAGTAAGATATCCATATCATGTTTACTGTTCCCACCGTCCACAGTGATTAAAATATCTTCCAAGGCAATTTTGTCCATGGCAGCAATATCTACTATGAAAAGATCCTTCCCTTGTGCTCCTTCCAGTAAAGCATCGTTCACTTCACCAAAAAACAAATCATTGCCACCGCCGCCCAAGAGCACATCAACGCCTTCACCGCCTTTTAAGATATCATCACCAAGCCCGCCGTCCAAAAAATCATTGTCTTTACCACCGTCAAGATAGTCATTGCCTTTGCCGCCAAACAATTTATCCCTGCCGGCATCACCATACAACTTATCATCGCCGTCGCCGCCTTCAAGCCAATCATGACCTATTCCGCCGTCCAAAATATCATTGCCGGGGCCGCCGTACAATTTATCATCTTCGGAGTCGCCATAAAGGGTATCGTTACCGACACCGCCACGCAAAATATCATTACCTTTATCGCCGTCTAAAATGTCATTGCCGCCATGCCCATTTAAAATATCATCGCCCCTATCACCAAAAAAAGTATCATTTTTTTCTGTGCCTTCAAATTTATCGGGGCCAAAGGTACCAAAATATTTTCCGGGTTTAACAGTTTTGAGGGTATCATCATCAAGGGAAGTACTCGGAATTACCGGAGAACCGCTGTCATCATTGTTCTTGGCCATATTGTATTTCCTTTAACATATCTTCATTATGAAATATGCTCTTTCGCTCAGTATTTTTAAAAGCCGCTAATGATCGGCATAAAATAACTCTTCTAATTTTGCATAAGATCTCGTGTTCAAATGTAAATCAGCATTTTTTTCCCAGCGTCGGATCGTATTTGTGGTTACGCCAATGAGCAATGCAAAGGCACTTACGGGGAGGGAGTGCTTCTCTCGAAATAAAGCTATATCTTTGCCACAAAGCGTAATGGGTTTTCTGGTTTTTTGTGCTTTTTCGTTGATTTTTTTATTGCTTTGTTTTGTGCCTTTTGTGGATTTGACTGCTTTGGCTTTAAGCGGTTTCTTTTTTGGGGAACTGACCGCTTCCGGCTTTTTGGCAAAAGAGCTTAGCTCATCCACTTGGGCATTAAAATCAATATCAATACCGAATATATCACCAAGTTCTGCATTTTGCAGTGTTTCATCAATGCTGCAGGCATCTTCCGGTATAAAGGTGAGTTTTTGTGTCACCAATTCTTCGGCATTGACATTACGCAACAAAAAAAGCATTTCAGGCTCATTGTCAAGGCGTCTGCCCACAGCGTATAATGCCGCCGCAACGTGTTTGCACATTATGGCAGAGTCGGGGCAAGAACAGGAAAATTTAATATCTTTCTTGGTGGGAAAAAGTCCCAAGGTGGGATGACACATTTTTTGCATAATTTCATCGGAAATTTTACCTTGTAAAAGCTCCAAGACAGAGGCGGTATGCCCTGCGCAACTATCACACAAAGCTTGCCATAAATTTTCGGAAAGCGGGGCAATATCTATGATGGTTGTATATAATTTTGCGCCGCTGGTTTTGGCTAAAATACGCCCTTTTTGAATATCTAAATGACATACGCAACCGGCACGCACATAAGAACGCCCTCTCTCCAAGCGATTATAATTATAGGCATATTTTTCCAAATTAAGACACCAACTTTTGCCCCAAAAAGTTTTGGCAATGGGTCCGTTGAATGCTTCTACGGGTTGAACATTTTTAATTGTCTTGGCAATTCTTTTAATATCTTTTAAGGCTTTGGCAGTTTTTTCTGCCTTGGAAACATATTCCGGAAAGTAATACATAGCTAATCCTGTAAATGAATACTTGAAACATCAAGACGAACCAATTCCATAATTTGTTCATCGTTAAGTTTTGTTACATCAATTTCATTGCCGCTGCCAAGCACTTCGAGGGACAAATTTTTCTTTTCTTCAATAAGTGCATCAATTTTTTCTTCTATGGTACCGGAAGTTATGCATTTATGCACAAGCACATTTCTTTTTTGCCCAATGCGATAGGCTCTGTCCGTGGCCTGATTTTCCACAGCAGGATTCCACCAGCGATCCACATGAATAACATGACTTGCCTTGGTTAATGTTAAACCGGTACCGCCGGCCTTCAAAGAAAGTACAAAAAATGGCGGACCGTCGTCTTGTTGAAAAGCTTTCACCAATTCTTGCCTTTTCTTAACTGCAATGGCTCCATGCAAAACAAGTCCTTTTTGCCCAAAAACACCTTCCAGCATCTGGCAAAGTGGCTCTATAATCTCTTTAAATTGCGTAAAAATAAGCACTCGTTCTTGCTTTTCGGCTATTTGCGTACATAATTCGGCAATTTGTTGAAATTTTCCCGATAATTTTGGATCATAATCCTTGTTGCCTTCAGAAAATGCTCCGGCTTGTTGTGGGTGATTACAAATTTGTTTTAATAAAATAATTGTTTGTAAAATGAGTACCCGTCGTTTACCTTGTGCTTCGGTATCGGCTAATTCTTCTAAAATTTGCAAATCTTGTAAGAATTTCTTGGTAACGGCGGTATAAAGTTTCGCTTGTTCCTTGGTTAAATGGCAATAGGTGGAAATTTCTGTTTTATCCGGCAAATCTTGGATAATACTTTTGTCCGTTTTCATACGTCGTAAAATATAAGGTGAAATAAGTCTGCGTAAGGGAGCAAAGCGTTCGGGATGTTGTGACATCTTTTTGATATTGGAACCAAAATTTTTCAGCGACCCCAATAATCCGGGATTGATAAAATCAAACAATGCCCATAAATCATTAAGGTTGTTCTCGATGGGGGTACCGGTAAGCGCAATGCACGCTTGACCTTTAAGCTTGCGTACCGCCTTGCTTTGACGGGTTTGAGGATTTTTTATGGCTTGGGCTTCGTCGGCAATAACGTATTTCCATTGCATTTGCGCAAGCCACGGAAGCCGTTGGCACATACCGTAGGTTGTAATAACCATCTGCACATTTGCCATTTCTTTTTGTAATGTTTCCAAGCAAATATCTTTTTTCTGCATGGAGGATGAATGCAATACCAAGGCTTTTATGTCAGGCGTATGACTTTGTATTTCCGCTTGCCAATTGCCAAGTAGGGAAGCCGGTACGATGAGCAACGTTTGCTTTGCATCACCATTTTTTTTATCCCTTTGCGTGTCAAGTAAAATCAATGTGAGAATTTGTAGTGTTTTGCCAAGTCCCATATCATCGGCAAGGCAGGCACCAAGTCCCAGCTGTGTCAAAAAATGCAACCAGTTTACCCCATGCTCTTGATATGGGCGTAATTTAGCTTTCAAACCCTCAATCTTATGTAATGAAGCATTGCCTTCTTGCCTTGCTCCGGCAAGTAAATTTTTCAAAGTAGTACCGGCCTCGATGGACGACCAAGTATGTATGCTGTCATCGTTGTCAGCATCTTCTACACCGGAGGGCATACCTGCCAAAAGACGCATACCTTGCAAAAAATTAATTTGACCGTTATCAACTTGCTTTTCAATTTTTTTCCAATGATTAAGAGCTTGTTTCAATTTTTCTCGATCAAGTTCTATCCATTGATTTTTGAAAAGCACAAGACCTGATACCTCAAGGTTCAGCAATTGAGTTAACTCATCCTTGCTCAGCCTTTCTTCCCCAAGGGCAAGCTCTATGTCCAAATCCAAAATGGCTTGAACACCAAAGGTGGATTTTTGATGTACGTCAAGGCGAGCATTTACCTTAGGTCTCGCTCGATTTTTCCACCAATCCGGAGTAAAAATTCCAATGCCATATTGCTCAAGCTGTGGAATGGTCAGCAAAATCTCATGGGCTTTGGAAGGAGTAAGGGCGATGGCTTTGTAAATTTTATCTTCCGTAAGCAAGGTTTTGAGCCAAGGAAGTTCTTCACCGGCTTTGTGTAAAGGCTGTAAGAGAAAAAAAAGTTTTTGCTTGTTTTTTTTGTCGGCATATTGCTGCAGGGCGTGCCCAAGGGGAATATGCTTTGGTTGCCCTTTTTCATTTAACCCAACAGTATAAGTGGTCATAAAGGCGAAAGGTGATTCTTCGCTGATTTTATTTTCTGCCAAATGAAAAAAAATACGTCCCACTTGTTGCCAATGGGGCGCATATTTTTTAAGAAAAACTTGTAAACAGCCACTCTCTTGTATGGATAAAGCGCACCATTGCAATAATTTTTTCCATAATTTTTCTAAAATATCCAAAGAAAGATATTCGCCGCCAAGCATGGGCGGTGCCATAAGCAGCCATTCCCTGCTTTTTTCCGGCAAGGTAATGTTTGTCAACTTGGCAATATCTTGAGATTTTGTATCATCGGGATTACTTCGATGACACAAAGCAGTGAGGCAAGTTTTAGCAATCTCCTGCCAAAAAAGCCCCACCATATCATGAGAAGAAATATTTTGACTTGCCATCAAAAACCAATTTTCTTGCCACGGGGCAGAAGGTAAATTTTTAAAATGTAGAGTTGCCGAAGGAGCAAGGCGTATTTGTGCAATATTGTTTTCGTTCATAAGAATTATATGTTAAGCTGCGCAAATAAGTATATATCCATAAAGATTTGATAAATAGCTTGGCGTTAATATGTTGAAAAAAATCTCATCTGATGGATATATATGCTCTGTAGCTTAAAATAGATTCCATTTTTTTTGAGACAGATGACAAATAAATGATACAGTCAATTACTGGATATATCAGCTTACTGCTTATGTCAATTTTCGTTTGCTTTAATTAAAAGTCTTAATTTTAAATTTTTGCTATGATTTTTCAATCCTAATTCAAGACCTCTGCGCAATT
>CAYJHV010000127.1:0-2500 GCA_964369825.1 uncultured Desulfovibrionaceae bacterium
CAAAACCATGATTTTTCAGATTTTCTATATTTTTTATTCCGATGGGAGTGATGTCTGAAGGAATACAATTTACTAAAAGAGGTCTTAAGCCTAATACATCACGAGCGTAAAATGATTGAAAAGTTGAATCCTTTCCCCCTGATACACCAACAACACAATCATACGCTCCCTTTGCTTTTATTTTTGCATTATCGGCAATATCTTGCAATTGCCGTTCTCGATGGTTCCAATCTATGGTTTTTATTTCATCTTCCCAAAGGCAAGCACCACAAATTCCTTCTTCATTAAATAAAACATTTGGTCTTGTATTTAATTGCAAGCATCTTTTGCAGTATTTCATCGTAAACCTCGAATTAAAATAGTATTAAATTAAATATTTATAAGCCCATACAACACAATATCATTAAATTTCCCATTCTTGTACTGAGCATCTTTGAGGCAGCCTTCTTGTTCAAATCCAAGTTTTTCTGCAAGTTTTTGCATGGCGATGTTTAGGGAACTTGTTCCCATGTAAACTCTATGCAAATTGAGACTATCAAAAGCTCTTTGTAAAAGTAATTTTGCCGCTGCATAGCCGATACCTTTATTCCAATAAGTCTTTTCTCCCAATAAAAATGCCATTTCTGCCGAGCGATTTTGCATATTAATTTGCTGTAAAGATACGTTACCTACATGAATATCATCTGCCTTGTAATATATGGCATACACCTCTTTACTTTTATCGTCCTTAAGAGAATTTATAAAACTTATGGCATTTTCTTGAGTATATCCTCCATCATGAGAGTTATAACGACAAACTTCTTTATCATTAAGCCAACTTACATAATTAGAAGATAGTTCATCCATCGATAAAGGTTTTAGTATTATTAAATCATTTTCTAAGTTCATTTTTATTTTCCCAAACCTTATAAAAAGCTTTTATCACATCGTCCATATCTTCTTGTTGCATACCGGGACGCATATATTCATGACTTACAAGAGTATCAAAATGCAACTTTTCACATGTTGGACATAAACCTTGTGCATAATTATACGCTACATCTGTTCCACTCCACGGAAAATGCTTTGTTCCATACGCCTGTCGATTTTGGAACATAGGCAATAAATAAAGGGGCTTTACATACCCATACCCAACCTTAACCCCTTCTGTTTCTCGCAATTCCATGGGCATAAGCTCTGCTTTTACAGCTTCAATAAATATATTTCTATGAATTCCACCAGCTTGGTCAACAGTATAAAGCATTGGATGTAGATAATAAGCATGAGTACAGTCTTCACGTACCTTGGGCATGGATAAAAAAGGCAAATCCAATAATCCATTTTCTATGTAACGGACGTTATTTATACGCTGTTCCACGAGCTCTTCAAGTTTGAATAATTGCTCATAGGCTATGGCAGCTTCTATTTCTGTCATACGGTAATTAAAGCCAAGCATATTAGTCAAATCCAAGTCACCCTTGGCTTCAATCACCGCTTCTGCATGATTTCTTATTAAGCGTAATTTATTTGCCAATATATCATTGTTGGTAACTAAAATTCCCCCTTCGCCCGAATGTATATGTTTATGGTAATTTAAAGAGTAAATACCGATATCCCCCAGTGTTCCGGCAAATGAATCTTTATATTTTGCATAAGGAGCTTGGGCACAATCCTCAATAAGATATAAACCGTGCTTTTTGGCAAGGGCATTAATGCGTTGATCATAAACTTGCCCAAAAATATCTGTCACAATAATGGCTCTTGTACGTGAGGTGATTTTGCTTTCAATGGAATTTATATCTAAGCAAAAGCAATCAGGTTCAATGTCGGCAAAAACAGGAATGGCATTGTATACCAACGGTGCTATGGCACCGGCACTCATTGTATAAGGTGAAACAATAATTTCTTCATAAGGTTCGGTACCTATAGCCCCCACAGCGCAATACAAGGCAGATGTAGCAGAATTAACTGCAATGGCGTGCTTTACTTTAAAATGTTCTGCCCATGCTTTTTCTAAGGCTTGTATTTGCGGACCGCCAAAAAAATCATCATGCCAGCACCCCAAAAAGCGCGAAAAAATATTACTGTCAAAAACTTGCTTTACCCTGTTCAATTCTTCTTGCCCAATGGATATATAAGGAGGGAATTTTTTTGTACGAACCTTACTTCCTCCGTTTATTGCTAATTTTGCCATAATGTTTCCTCAATAAATTGTTTTATTTTTTTGCAAACATCCGTATTAAAAGATAAATTATACAGTAGTTTTTTTCTCCCACTTAAAAGTAGATCAAGCTCTGCAAAAAAAGCACTTTCGGTGTGTATAAAGGGTAATTGATTATTTCTAGTTAAAATAAAAGCATTTTTATTATGAGCATGTGGTTGATAGCTAATACAAGCTTTATTTTGCAATACGGCTTCTATGAGAAACATTGACGTTTGCGAAACAACAACTGTTGAATCGGCAATAAGCTTTGCCGCCGGAGTGCTTTGGTCAAGTTGCAAGCGAATACTTTGTAATGCT
>CAYJHV010000127.1:2510-2784 GCA_964369825.1 uncultured Desulfovibrionaceae bacterium
GATGCAACCTAATTATACACTCGATATCGTCTTTATCATTT
Organism: uncultured Desulfovibrionaceae bacterium; assembly: GCA_964369825.1. Classification (GTDB taxonomy): domain Bacteria; phylum Desulfobacterota; class Desulfovibrionia; order Desulfovibrionales; family Desulfovibrionaceae; genus CAYJAD01. The sequence continues at coordinate 2,552 of CAYJHV010000127.1, forward strand.
ATATATTTACATAAAGCATGAGCTATATCAAGTTCGGCGCCATATCCATAATCTTCAAGCAAAGGCTCCGATGCAAATGTTATACGTTTTTTTCCTAAAGTATTGGACGTGCTCTTAGGCTTTGGAATGTTTTCCATAATATTTTCAAAGTGAGGATTGCCTAAAGCAAAGAGTTTTTCCTTGGGTACTCCATCTAAGACCATTTCATGGGCTGCAAAATCATCCATAACAAT
>CAYJHV010000127.1:2794-5210 GCA_964369825.1 uncultured Desulfovibrionaceae bacterium
CCCACGGTATATGATGAAAATCGTACACCATAATTAACCCAGTGATCCAAAATAGCTATGGATTTTATACCTAAGAAGCGGGACTCATTCCATAAATATTTTTCGGTAAAATCATAGGCACTGGTGCCGGTAATAATAACATCCGGCTGTATTTCAATTAAAAATTGCCGTAACATTTCGGAACGATTAATGGCAGCATCCTCAATTTTTTGCGGTAACGCATGTACTTGCGGAAGTATGTTCATGGCAGCTCCCTTGCCATATACTAAAATTTTATGCGTTTTACCCAGAGCAATTATAAGAGGAGCTATAGCGTTAGCCCCACCGGGATCATGTGCAAAAAAAAGAATTTTCATATGAAATATCGCATAGGTGAGAGAAGTTTTACGCCCGTTTCCAAATGGTCTATCATATTGTCCACAGCATTCTTAAGTGCACATGTAGCTTGTATCGTGAAACTTGATACACATGAAAATATTTTATAATTATCATAAAGTGGGTCGTTGTCTACACAATATTCTTCTACGTTTTGCCCTCCATCTAAAATACGGATGCGCCATTTTTCAAAAATAAGATCAAATTCAAACATGGTAACAATATTACAATCAACTCCTTGCATATAAAATGCACCATTATCAAAACATAAACGCATATCTTTAGTAAGATCATGTTCATAAAAATCATTCTGCGCACTAAGTTCTTGTACCGAGATAATTGAACCCAAAAAAAGTTCTAAAAGATCACGCATATGTGAACCATTGTGTATATATCCCTTACCATAAAAACCATGCCCGGCGATAAATTTACCAAACTCTCCTTTGTCTATACGCTTTGCCAATTGCTGAAATTGTGGAATAAAACGCCGTGAATAGTTGACTTGAATGGGTATCTTTTGAGAAATAGCAACAAGTATTTTGATTTCTTCAAAATTTACACCTGCCGGCTTTTCTAAAAAAATAAATTTGGGATTGAGAGATAATACTTCTTGCACTGAGTCTAAATGATATTTATCGGGTGTACATATGGATACAATGTCAACGCTAGGTATGGCATTTAATGACTCAAAAGCATTTGTATTCCATTTTTGAGCCATATACTTAGCTTTTGCCATATCAACATCATAAAAACCTAAAAAGTTTATGAGTGGGTGCTTTTTATAGGCATGAGCATGGGTAAGAATACTATTATCGTCAATACTATCATACCCACCGGCTATTGCCCCTGCGCCTATTATTATAGCATTATATTTCATAATGTGACAACTTTATATGTGTTAATAAAGCAAATTTATTTCCTTTTTTGCGCCATCAGCTCTGCTAAGCTCCAATCTTCTTCTGTATCAATATCTATTACTTCACTTGATGAAACAACTACCGCGCGTTTTTGCAATGGAACAAAGCTTGCTGCGCCATGCTCAAAAAAAGCTTCCACAGAAAAAAAATAAAATAAACCCACATCATGATAAGTTTGAGGGCAATCTTGCGTACGCACAGGTACAAATTCCGGTTGTAAATAAGTTATTTCATTATCATCGGACAAAGAAACAGCGCGTTGAATGGGGTGTTTATATGGGGTTACGGCCATGACGCATTCAGACTTTTTCACAAGCTCATAAGCTTGCCGTAAATGTTGCGCAGTAACGAAAGCCGATGTTCCATACAAACAACAACAATACTGTGGTAAAGAACCGGAATAGCTTTCCCACTGCTTCAAAGACACACGCAATACGTCGGCAGTTGTCGCAAAATCATCTGCCACCTCTTGAGGACGAACAAAAGGATAAATCGCACCGGCTTTCACAGCTACTTCGGCTATTTCTGCATCCTCCGTTGAAATCAAAACATGTTCAAAAACCCCACATTGACATGCCACAGATGTAGGCCAAGCGACAAGCGGTTGATTACCCAAAATACGAATATTTTTGCGTGGTACTCGCTTTGAGCCTCCCCTAGCCATGACAATACAAAGAGAAGAACTCACGCTAAACTCCCAATGATTTTCTCTTGCATATTCTCATCCATCCCCGGCCACAGAGGCAATGTTAAAATCTCTTCAAACTCTCTTTCTGCAACGGGGCACAAACCTTTTTCATATCCAAGATTTTGATAATAAGGATGTAAATATACAGGCATATAGTGTACGTTAACGCCGATGCCACTTTCTCTCAATCTTAAAAAATGTTTATCCCTATCTTGTATTCGTACCACATAAAGATGATAAGCGTGCAAAACGTCGTCGCCTTTCACAAGGGGACGAACACTCGTACCCATAAAAGCTTTATCGTACACGTTGGCCAATGCATTACGCTTATCAAGCCATTGCGGCAGTTTTTTTAACTGACTTGAGCCAAGAGCACATTGGAAATCTGTTATACGATAGTTGAAGCCAAGCTCTTGCATTTCATAGTACCAGCTAC
>CAYJHV010000128.1:0-5102 GCA_964369825.1 uncultured Desulfovibrionaceae bacterium
AACAGAAACTACGGCCGGCAAGGTGGTTAACACCCCCTTAATGTGTGATTGCCGTATTAGAACCATAATTTAAGACCCGTATCAGCTGCTTTCTGATACGGGTCAACTGTTAATAAGCGTTAATAGCTGTTAACAGAAGGAGTACCAGAGCGATAACGGTTGCATAAAAAAGCTTCCGCATGGCTTATACCCTCCTTTCTCGACTTAGCGAGTCTCTACCCCTTGCCGATGCATCAAAGAAGGGCAATCACACAAAAGCTAAGCTACGCTTTTTACCAAAATTACGCAAGTGAAGAAAATTTTAGCCACTCTTCTTCTCTCAAGTCATCACCTCAAAATAAACAAGGCAACAAAGTCTTCCGGCATCAAAACTAAACTTGACAGTCTTTCTCAAGGAAAGTACAAAGCTTTTCAAGATACTTTGAGAGAGGAGTTTTATCATGATCTTCAATATTGACAAAGAAACCATGCCACGTGAGGACATCGAAGCATTACAACTTCGTCGTCTCCAAAACCTTTGCCGTCGTTTGCACGCCAACGTCCCCTTTTATCGCAAACGCTTTGAAGAGTTGAATATGACTCCGGCCGACGTTACTTCTTTACGTGATCTTGCACATTTGCCTTTCACGGAAAAGCAAGATTTGCGTAACCATTATCCCTACGGTCTTTTTGCCGTACCTCGTGACAATATAGTGCGCATTCACGCTTCCAGCGGTACCACAGGCAAGGCTACCGTGGTTGGTTATACAAAACGAGACCTTGATAATTGGGCAGAGCTTTCCGCACGTAGTTTGGCTTGTACCGGCGCAACGGCTCAAGATTTTGTACACGTGGCCTATGGTTACGGTCTTTTCACCGGTGGACTTGGCTTGCATTATGGTGTTGAACGCCTTGGAGCAACGGCAGTTCCTGCTTCCGGCGGCGGTACCAAACGTCAGGTGCATTTACTCAAAGACTTTCAATCCACCGTCCTTTGTTGTACCCCTTCTTATGCCTTGCATATGTGCGAAGCTGCCGAAGAATTAGGCATTGATTTTCGTACCATGCCTTTGCGCATAGGTGTTTTTGGTGCCGAACCATGGACAGAAAATATGCGTATAAGCATTGAGCAAAAAATGGGCATTCAGGCTCTGAATATTTATGGTCTTTCTGAAATTATGGGTCCGGGCGTTGCCATGGAATGCGTGGACGCCAAATGCGGAATGCATATTTTTGAGGACCATTTCCTTGCGGAAATCATTGATCCTGTCACCGGACGTAATCTGCCCGAAGGTGAAGAAGGTGAGCTGGTCATAACCACACTTACCAAGGAAGGCATTCCGCTTTTGCGCTATCGTACCCGAGACTTATGTACCCTTGATTATACACCTTGCCGTTGCGGACGCACGCACGCTCGCATAGGGCGCATTCGCGGTCGCAGTGACGATATGCTTATTATTCGAGGTGTTAACGTCTTCCCACAACAAATTGAATCCATCTTGTTGGAATGCGATGGCATTGCGCCGCAATATCAAATTCATGTGAGCCGTGACAATAATTTAGATAATGTGGAAATTCGTGTGGAGCCTGCCGGTATGAGCTTCCCCGATGCCATTGGGCAATTACAAAAAACCAAGAGTAAAATTGAGAAAACCATCAAAGAATTCTTGGGGATTTCTGTAAAAGTAAGCTTGGTGGAACCACATTCCATCGCACGCAGTGAAGGTAAAGCCGTGCGCATTGTGGATACACGCCCAAAAGATTAATATCTTAGCTTAAAATTTTATAAAAAAGCCCTCACGGTGAAAACTGTCGGGGCTTTTTTTGTATGTTACTGACAATATGTTATTATTTCAAAAAATTTACGTCATGAGCATTAAGATTATCTCACAACAAACTTCCTTGAATATTCTGTGTCATCTTTTGATAGCGTATAGGTTTAGGTAGTTTTTGTATCTTTTTCTCATTCACAGCTTTTTTTAACCATTCATTTGCTTGTTTTTTGCTAAGAGAAAATATACTTGAAATTTCGTCAAGAGTAAGAGCTGAGTGAATATTTTCTATAAATAAAGTGACAAATGCGTCATAAAGAATAGTTGCCACATCCACTGTTATTTGCTGCGAAGAATTAGCCTCTTGGAAGACGGTCTGCACTGATTGCTTCATCATATCATGGTCAACTGTGGGGCTAATGGTACTCGAACCTTGTGGCGCTGTAGTTCCGACACTTTGTGATGTTGTAATTCCAGAATTTTGCTTTGCAAATGTTAACAAGGATTCTTGCTCTAAATTTCTGGTATCCTTTGCATTCTCAATGGATTTTTTGACACTTTCTTGTAATTTTTCTTGTAAATTTTCTGAAGGTAGGATTTCAGGGCATGGAATACCACCAAGCTCTAAAAGTTTTTCATTACCTTGAGGCATATTTTCTTCATGTCTTACAAAAAGAGGACGTGCAGGTTTTCTTTTTAATTCCTCTTCAGCTCCGCTCCACGTACCGCCTTTGTCATAATCCGCACTTATAACCAGCCCATAGTCTGCCATGGCATAAATAAGTTTATTTCTTGCCATAGCTGTCCACACCACAAAATGCGCTTCGGGGTGAAAAGGTGAAAGGAGCAATAAACGCCCGTCCGCTATGGCCATGCGTGCGGATCGTTCTAAACTTTTAGTCAGTAAATTATCGGCTAAAATGCCTATGGCTATGCCATTATTTTCAAGAGCTACATTCATGGCAAGGGTGTCTACGCCCTTTGCTCCGCCTGAAACAATGGGAAAATTACCTTGAACACAAAGCGTGGCAATGTGACGTGTAAAATGGCTGCCGGCCTCATCTACATTTCGAGAACCGACAATGGCAAGCCCTCCCCCCTGCAGTAAAGAGCGATCACCCACACCAAAAAGTAAAGGTGGAGCTTGTCCGTTAAGATGCTCTTTGTAACGAGCCGGATAATCAGTATCACTGCGACTTATAAGCCAAATACCATTACGATTCCATTGTTCTGCGGCAAAGCCCAACTGCACCCCTCGACCCAGTAAATATTCCAGACGCTGTTCTTCAATGGAAGCACCTTTTGCCGCTTTGCCGATAATATTACCTGACAGTAAATCTCTTGGGCGCAAATTAGCCTTTATCAACCATTGTACAAGATTATTATATTCTTTTGGAGTCAAAGATTGTATACTTTGATTATTTTGCTCCATTTTTTTTTCAAAAGCACCACAAAGCAGACAGGTTGCTTTGGTGTCTTCCGTCAAAAGAGTATCCATGTTGTTACCTGCAATATATTTTTTAATTTTAGAGCTTGTCCGTAAATAAATGTAGCGTGAGGCGAGTACAAGGAAAAATGTGCTTTGACGCAGTAATCGTCCACGATACGTTATTTACGGATAAGCTCTTAATCTATTTTCGGAGAATTCAACGCCAATCCTAGGGGATATACAGCAGTACAACCCGCTTGCCGCAGTAAAGCAGAGAGTACGGTAAAAGTCCAACCTGAGTTGACCACATCATCCACAAGCAAACAAGGTTTTGCTAAATCTGCCGGATAAGTTTCACCAATACGAAATACACCGTCAAGATTTTTTGCTTGCTGATAGGAATTTTCCATATTTTTTTGTTCGTGATTTTGGCGTACTTTAAAAATACACGCTATAAAAGGAAGATTCAATGCATCTGCAAGTTTTTCTGCAAAATGAGGTACTAAATGCGGACGATTCAGTGAAGGCACACACGTTACCCACTGCGGTGCGGGGCTTGGATTCCATTCCTCTACCATCTGAACACAAGCTGAAACCAAGTCATCGTCAAATTTATTATGTATATATTTTCCGTCTGCTATCTTCTGTCCCCAACCTGTATCTCGCCAAAGACTCAGCATTCTACCTTCTTCTGCCTGTTGTTCCTTGGGAATAAATGTACCGGAAAAATCATAATGCCTAAACATATCCTTCAACGGCCATTTTTTCCGTGGAAAAAGAGGCTGGTACGCTTTACGCAAGAAAAGTTCCGCTCGAATGGAGAGTTCTTGAGAGAATTTTTCATTAAGTGCATTTTCCGGATCACATGCTGCGCACTTACCGCAAGTATTGGTTTCCGGATCATCCAAAGCTCTTTGTAAAAAAGCCATTAAACATTGTTCTTCTCGCATATACTCTTGCATCTGCTCTTGCTCTTTATGGCGGATGGCAGTGATGGTATGTATATAATCTTCATCGACGGTATACTTTGCCGCCATTGCCGTGGCATACCATTTCAAGCCTCTTCTTATAACAGGAGAAGGAGAATCGATGGAAAGAAATCTCAATGCTTTATCTATTTGCCCTTGTTGCAAATTTAATATTTTTTGCATTTCAGTCAAAGTAAGACCGTTTTCAGCTTCATTTAATATGCGAAGAATGCTTAAAACATGCATGTGAGGCGGAAAAGCTTGTTTAATAAAATAAGCTGCAATGCGATCGTCTTCTGCGCCGCTTAAAAGAATACCATAAGCCTCATCCACAGCACGCCCGGCACGCCCCACTTGTTGATAATAATGTACCACCGATGAAGGACGCTGAAAATGGATAACAAAGCCCAAGTCCGGTTTATCAAAACCCATACCAAGAGCAACTGTTGCCACAAGCACCTTTATTTCATTGGAAAGCAAGAGATTTTCCAGCTCTTCCCTTGTGACAGACTCAATACCGGCATGGTAAGCTTTGGCTTTAATTCCATTTACTTGCAACCAAAGTGCTACTCTATTGGCATCACGTTGGGTTAAGGTATAAACAATACCGCTGCTTGGCAGATGAGGGATTGTTTGTGCCAGCCATGCCATACGAGCTGTGGTACTTGGCATAATAATATTTTGTAATTGTAAACTTTTTCTTACAAGAGTTCCTCTTTGAATGCTCAGTTTTGTTCCAAGTTGTGTTTGGATATCGGCAAGCACCCTGTCATTGGCGGTGGCAGTAGTGGCCAACACCGGAATATTGGAAGGAAAACCTTGCAGTATACGTACAATGCGGCGGTAATCAGGTCTAAAATCATGCCCCCAATCCGAAATGCAATGTGCTTCATCAATGACAAATAAATTTACACTTTGTGTAAGCTCCGCAAGAATTTTTTGTACAAAGTCTTC
>CAYJHV010000129.1:0-5060 GCA_964369825.1 uncultured Desulfovibrionaceae bacterium
TTGGGTTTTTCACCATTTTCTGCAATTTTAATTTCTAATACTTCTGATTTTTGTGTTGGTTCTGCTTTTTCAGGCATAGAAAGAGTAGGTGCTTTGGGTTTTTCACTGTCAGAAGCATCTGAAAGATTTTTGCCGGAGCTTGCCACGAGTTCGCCTTTATTAAAGGCAGCTTGCATACCCAAATCGCTACGTATCCATTCCATACCGACTATACGGAAAACATTTTTATCATCCCTTTGCCAATAAAGTCGGCGTATGCCTTCAACAGAAAGGTTGGGCGCACGATAAAACTGTTCGCTCCATGTAACCCAATAGCCGGGTCCCTCCAAAGCGTGAATTTTTTTATTAAAAATATTAATCCACTTGAGGCGTTTAAAAAGTCTTTCTTTATTACTGCGAAATGCCTTAAATGTTTCAGGCATAGCTTTTGTGTAAGCTTCTTGATTGTAGAAATCAAAAAAAGATAAGGAACGACCGGCCCAAGCCTGTGACCATTTTTCCATTTGCTGACTTAAAAGCTTTGCGGTACCATCATCGGGAATGGGAACAGTTTTTTCATTTAGGCTGTGCCCGACAACAACAGCCGTTCCTGAAGTAAGTAAAGGGCCCACCGTGGCGATATCCTCAAGCCCTATGGCGATACAACCTCTGGTAATACGAGGTTTTATGCCATCTCCCTTAGAATGAATCCAGATACCATAGCCCGTTTTGCCACGCAATTTATCCACAGGATTTGGATAATTGAGGGTATAGGCTATGCCACCATACTCTTTAAAATCCAAACCTTTATCTATTTTATAATCTACAAAGTACACACCTTCCGGGGTACGTTTATCGTTAATGGCTTGCTTGTCACCAGCAACTTGTCCGGTGGTACAAGGGTAATTGTGAGTTAATTTTAATGGAGTATTTTTTTGGTACACATAAAATTGCTGCTTTGACTTATCAACAGCCACAATGCGTTGTGGCAACGCTTTATTCCGAATTTGGGGTTGCCAATTTTCTGCAATAGCTACAGATGCATCTTTGTTTACTAAAAGAAACATAAAAAAAATGCAAAACACTATTTGCCAAGCAAAAATACGAAAAGCCCTTTTGAACATGGTTATTTCTCGTGCATCATGAGTTTTATGAGTTTTGCAAACATTAATTAAATGAATCCATGACATATTATGGTAATTATAATAATTTTTCAATTATCTGTCAAATATGGTTCAATAATTTTTTAGCGCATGAGAGTACCCGACAAAGGATTATCTTATATTTATCATGTGTAATCAAAAATATAAATACTAAGAGCGCCCAAGTTCCACGAGTTCTTGACGAGTGAAAAGTGCAAGCAAGTTATAGCCATTGTCTTGAAGAATTTCACGTCCGCCTTCTTGCCTGTCAAGAATGGTGCATACGCTTACTATTTGAAGCCCGGCGTCGGTAACCCTCGTACAAGCTTTTAAAAGTGAACCGCCGGTGGTAACCACATCTTCCACCATGGCAACTTTATCACCTTTATCAAAATTTCCAAGTCCTTCCACGAATTGACCGGTACCATGTCCTTTGGCTTCTTTGCGTACCAACAGACCCGCCAAAGGGCGTCCCATTTCATGAGAGATTACCGTGGTTGCTGCCACTAAAGGATCAGCACCCAAAGTCATGCCGCCAAGACCTTTAATATCTACATCGACCAGTAATTTATTGAAAAGAGTGCCAATGAGCCAAGAGCCCTCCGGATGCAAAGCAGTAACACGGCAATCAAAATAATAATCACTTTTACGTCCGGAAGAAAGAGTAAAATCACCTTCTCTATAAGATTTTTCGAGCAAAATACGAGCTAAACGACGTTTAAGTTCCAGCATAATTTCCCCCCAAAAGCTTTAGGCTTGGAATATTCTTTCAAAAATTGCATCTTCGTACTGAAGATAGTAACTTGAATCAAATAAATCTGCAAGGCTTTCTCCTTGCAAAAGTTGTAAAATTTCTGTGTTTTCTTCCACAATCTCGGCAAATGGTATTTTATTCTCAAAACTTTTCATGGCACATGCTTGCACCAAGACATAAGCTTCTTGGCGTGCGACACCATTTTCCACAAGTTTTGTCAGCAAGCGCTGCGAGTAATAAATCCCCAAGGAAAGTTCCATATTTTTTTGCATACGTTCAGGTTTTACCACAAGATTAGAAATAAGATTCGTTAAACGATGCAAAATATAATCAGCCAAGATGGTGGAATCCGGCATAATCACACGCTCCACAGAAGAATGGCTTATATCACGCTCATGCCACAATGCTTGATTTTCCATGGCTGCAACAGCATTACTGCGTAAAAGTCGAGCAAGTCCGCTCATATTTTCTGCTGAAATGGGATTTTTCTTATGCGGCATGGCAGAAGAGCCTTTTTGCCCCTTGCGGAAACCTTCTTCCACTTCCATAACTTCTGTACGCTGTAAATGCCGCAACTCCACACACAAACGCTCAATACCTCCGCCCATAATGGCAAGAGCGGTGAAAAATTGTGCATAGCGATCTCGCTGAATAATTTGTGTTGAATGCGGATCAACATCAAGCCCCAAATGCTTCATGGTGAGGGCTTCCACCTCAGGACTTAAAAAGGCATAGGTACCTACTGCCCCCGAGAGTTTTCCCACACGCATATTTTCAAGTGCCACCTGTACTCGCTCTAGATGACGACTAAATTCTGTATAATATCCTGCCATTTTAAGCCCAAAACTTGTGGGTTCGGCATGGATGCCGTGGGTACGCCCCATACAAATAACGCCTTTATGCTCATGAGCTATTGTTTGTAATGCCTGCATAAGCATTTGGATATCTTCCACAATAACCTTCCCGGCGGCTTTAAGCATCACTGCATTGGCAGTATCCACAATATCAGAAGAGGTACAGCCCAAATGGATAAAGCGAGCTTCCGGTCCCACATGCTCTTCAACGCAAGTCAAAAAAGCAATCACGTCATGCCTTGTGGTTTCCTCGATTTCTAAAATGCGATCCACATCAAAAGCGGCTTTTCTGCGTATAACTTCCATGGCATCGGCAGGAATTCTGCCAAGCTCATGCCATGCCTCACAGACAGCCAGCTCCACTTGCAACCAAGCATCAAAACGTTTTTCAAGCGTCCACAAATCACTCATTTGTTTACGAGAATATCTATCGATCATACAATTTCCTCCCTTTAAGCATTGGCACTTTGGCTTGTGCCGCTGTCAGTTTTGCTCACACTTGGCACAACATCGCTTTGCGCTTTGCTTTGGGCAGCTTTTATGGTACTTTCCGATGATTTTAGCGTTGAGGTATCGCTACTTGTTTTACGGTTACCATATTCGGTAACATACCAACCACTTCCCTTGAGGACGAAAGCAGTATTGGAAATAATGCGACTTGACATTACGCCACACTCAGGGCAGGCAACAAGGTCTTTGGCGGCACTGATATTTTGCCACTCTTCAAAAATAGTGTGACATTCCGGACATTGATATTCATAGATGGGCATGGCTTTATGTATCCTAAAAAATAAATATGTTTTGAAAAAAGGAATAATGCTTGAACCTGTCGGCATCCACAGCAAAATCGCTGTAAGCAACAGTTTCAAGCATTATTCAAAAAGGTTGAGACCTTATTTTGTTTTTGCTTCTGCCTTGGCATCGCGAACACGTTGTTTTAAACGCTCGGCACGGCGTTTACGACGGCGATCCAACTCTTTGTGACGCTCAATTTTTTTATGTGCCATGATAATTCTCCTTTGTGAAAATAAGATTAATTTCCATATGCTAATTTTTTTCAAATGTCCATATTTTTTATGTAATAATATCTTGGCAAAACACTTTCTATAGCTTAAAAAGAGTTTTGCTTGCTACAACTTATTTAAAAATTTTTAATATGACATGAATTTGAACTGAGGGTGCAATGAATAATATTAACAAATACATACACTATCTTACTTTAGTTTTAATGATTCTTTTGACTGCTTTGAGAGGTGAACCGATTGCGCAAAATTTGCAAAATAAAAGTGTAGATGCGTTGCATTTAAATAAACCCATTCTCATACCCATTTCCACGGGCGCAGCTTATGTTATGGCAAAAAAATTACAAAAGTTGCGTCAGGGCATGAAATCTTGGACAGAGCTGGCGGATGAATTGGAAAATTCTCTTAAGTATACCAGATCTTGGCCGCAAACTGCTCGTGCCATTGAGCATAACGGTAAACGTGTCACATGGGGAGAAATTACTGCATCTTTAAAATTACTCAAGAAAATTTTGCCGCAATTGGATAAAAATCCTACTCTATTGGCAAAGCATTTTGTGTGGCATAAAGTGTCACCCAATGTACATTTTACCTCGTATTACTCACCTGTTATTGCTGCCAGTTACATAAAAGATGACACCTATGCATATCCATTGTATCGCCTACCGGAAGAACTTGCGCCGCATTTGGCACAATGCTTACCTACACATACTTGCCCGGACACCGCTTTTATCAAGGTTATTCGCCCCGATCCTCCTTATTTTAGTCGGGTTTCCATTGACATGGACGGCGCACTTAACGACAAAAAACTTGCCATTGCCTATGTGAAACATCCTTTTGATGCTTATTCGTTGATGCTGCAAGGCTCCGGAGTATTATCTTTTGCCGATGGCAGTACGAGAGCCATTCTTTTTGCCGGTTTGAATGGACACAAGGGTACAAGTATGGCAGGTTACCTTATTCAAACAAAGCAGATAAAACGAAAAAATGCCACCATGAAAGGTCTACGTGCGTGGTGGGATGCGGCTGATTTGGAGCGAAGACGAGCTTTTTTAACCGCAGCTTCCGGCTATGCTTTTTTTCGCTTTGGAGCTCCCACGCCTCAAGGTACCATCGGCAGCGCCATGACACCTTGGGTGAGTATGGCCAGCGATCCTCGTGTTCTTCCTCTTGGTTCCATTGTCGCTTATGATTTGCCAACTCGAGGGAAAATCAAAGCAGGCTTCGTTCCTGCTCAAAGAAATGTGTACAAAGGAGCTTTGCGTGGTCTTGGTTTTGCTCAAGATACAGGCGGTGCCATTCAAATGCG
>CAYJHV010000130.1:0-5042 GCA_964369825.1 uncultured Desulfovibrionaceae bacterium
ATTTTAATGTTAAAACGCTCTAAAATACAGTGTGCCCTTGTATACTTATTTCTTATGAAGCACAAGAAATAAGACCTTTGCGCAATTCATTGCGCAGAGGTCTTAAATCAAGATATTAGGTAAAAAAAGCCCCCCGGTACGCACAATGTGCAACCAAGGGACTTAAGGGGGTGACATACCACATGAGGAGATCGTTGTGATAGTATGTTTAAGGGAAGTAGGTTATATAAATTTATATATGATTTTAAGCCATTTGCACCTTTAACCATTGTTTAATACCCTTAGTGGGTGCAAAAATGCCTTTGAGGTTTCCATATTCTTCTTGGAATTCCGTGCGTAAATCAGTGGGTAAGGGCATGGTGAATACATCGTCGGCTCTTTCGGAATTACGGCGAACCAAGCGTAACATAGGTTCATTTTCCCATGTATCTACCACAAAGTACGTGGAATAATCTTCTTTTGAGCGCACGGGAGGATATTCTGAATTCCAATCATTATTGCCCCATTCCAAATACATGGTTACGGCATGTTCAGGTGTAAGGTTCCAGTCGATGTCATATTGAATATTTTGTAAGCTTGTCATGGCACACTCCTTCTTCTTTGTGAACTAATAGTAACCATTACTTTTAAGCTAGGCAAGCTTTTTACTGGGTATTTTAAAAATATTTTTTCAACCGTAAAGTTATTCATTATAAAACTTTATGATTTTAATATTTTGCATAAATTATAATTTAAAAAGACTTAAATAATTTTTGTAAAGCCTTTTGCTGACACGGCTAAATTTGTCCAATTCCGGCGAAAGTAAAAGCCCCGGAATGAGCGCGCGTACCACAGGCATTTCAAGGTCTTTGTGCGTAATATCAGCATATAAGGGGCTATAGCCATGAAGATGCAATATCTCTTCCAATAAAGCCAAATTGCGTGTGGGCGACTCGAGGGTATAGTCAGGTAAATCCTCCAAATATCTTTGTTCAAGACCTTTTATGGCAGGGCCTGAAGCCGGACCGTTGGGGTAGGCAAAGGGAACTTCTGTTAAAGCGGAAAGAACGGCTTTTTGCCCGGAAAGTCCGGCAGCGGTGGCACGTACTACCTTCCCTTTTTTATCAAGTACAAAGGCTTGATAGCAAGGAATGCCAAATTCTGTGGTCATATCCATAAAATGGACGTGAATGCCACGAGCTTTATAATCTTCCAATAAAGCGGCGATGCGCTCATCTCTTGCGTTTAGAACAAAGCAAAGCCTGCGGTCATAGGGCATACAGGCTTCAGCGTCCCGTTCAATGATTTCGGTTAGTGCTGCCACCTTTGCTTCTGCAAGGCTGTTACCGGAGGCAAGTCCGGTGGAACCCGGTTGCATCATGAGAGAAATTTCATCTAAATTACTAAAAAGGAAAACATATTGAGCAGGAATAAAAGTAGTGTCCGAGCCTTCTGCCTCCACAGAAAGCGGCGCACGCCTTGCTTCAAGCCAATATAAGGGCGCATCATTGTAGGGAGCTTCCAAGGGGAGAGTATTGGGATCAAGCACGCTGTGCCCGGCATTTTTTAATTCACTGTATCTGGCATGATACAATAAAATGGTACCGTCTCGATCTAAAATTTTATTGTCCTTGATGCTGGGATAGGAAGAAGCACGTTCAATCATTTCCATGGCATAGGAAGCTCTGGTTTGAGCCAAAGACAGCCCACGTCCATACGTATTGGCTTCACCTTGAAGCGTAAAATTATTGCGCTCATTTTCCACTTGTACATTCAAAGTCCATGTTCTTTGCAATGCAATGGGAGAAAGTGATGCTTCGTGACGCATTTCAATACCATGGAGCACGCCATTTTCCAATAAAATTTGCAAGGCACGTTGCGCAGTCTCCTGAGCAGGTGGACGTTCCCATGCCATGCCGGGATTTTCTTTGAAGCGAGTGTGCAATTCCTCAAGAGTGGGAAGATTGTTAATGTCATTTTCCAAATCTTGTGCATGGTACAAAGGACTGAGCTCTTCATCGTCCAATTCTTCGGGATGCGGTAATTTTTCATGCTCACAAATATTGGCAGTTAAAATTTCACTCCAAGCACTGTGTAACTCTTTGTCTTTTTGTGCAAACCATGCCACATAGGGTAAGGGCGTATATTTTTCCCAATTTGCATAAATAAATGGCATGTCAAGTTCTTGTAAAAGCGCACTGAATTCATGGTGCAAAATAGCGCATTCGGCAAGAAGGGTCTGTGCAATATTTTGAGCATGTTCTTGGTTTTGCACAGCCAAAAATTCACGTAATTCTTTGAAAGACTTGGTCATAAGTTCACGTAAAATGGTACGATGCATAAAATCATCAAGCGGAGATGCGCATAAATATTCTATGCCTTGTTCAATATTTATGGGCTTTTGCGGTTCACAAGAAAAGTAACCGGTGGTAGATTGTGTAACACTGTGTTTGTAACTGTAATCCATAATATTTTTAGTCATAATGTACTCACATTAAATTAATTGACAACAATCATTGTTCATAAAAAAAGGGCAAGCAAAAAATTGCCCACCCCTTGTTGATGTATTGTCGTACTAAGATAAAATTTATAAAAATTAAATCTATTAACGCTTTGAATATTGGTAACGAGCACGTGCGGCACGTAAACCATATTTTTTGCGTTCTTTTTTACGGGCATCACGAGTAAGGAAGCCGGCACGTTTGAGCAAGGAGCGCAATTCACCGTCAATGGAAAGAAGAGCACGTGATATACCATGACGTACGGCCAATGCCTGACCGGAAACTCCGCCACCACGTACATTCACTTTTACATCAATTTTATCAAGTGTTTTTGTAAGCTCTAATGGCTGACGAATGATCATTTGCAAAGTTTTGCGTGGAAAATAGTCAGCATAAGGACGACCGTTTACCTCAATATTACCGCTGCCGGCATACAAGCGAGTACGTGCAGTTGCCGTCTTACGACGACCGGTACCATAATCAAATTTCTGTGACATAAATATTCTCCATGCCCCTAGAATGTTACAGGCAGAGGGCTAGGGTTTTGGGCAGCATGTGGATGTTCTGCGCCGGCATACACTTTAAGCTTTTTCAGCATGGCACGCCCCAAACGATTTTTGGGAAGCATACCTTTAACCGCATTCATAATGGCAAGTTCGGGTTTTTTAACCAAAACATCTTTGAGCGCAGTTTCTTTAAGACCGCCCACATAACCGGAATAACGATAATATTTTTTATCTTGTAATTTGTTGCCGGTGACACGAATTTTTTCACAGTTCACCACAACAATAAAGTCGCCATTATCCATATGGGGTGCATATTCTGGCTTATGTTTTCCACGCAAGCGATGGGCAATTTGCGTTGCCAATCGACCAAGCACTTTATCCTCGGCATCAACGATAAACCATTCACGGTTGATGTCTTCGGGGGTTGGACTAAAAGTTTTCATGGGAGTTACTCCTCAGCAGTATGAAAAAATATGATTTAGGCTCTGCTAAATTATGTCAAACATGTCAAAAAAATTTAACGGGTATTTGGTATAACATGTTCACGATAAAGATGCGCTGAGCGGAAAACAATCTAAACAAAAAGCTTCAACTTGACAAGTGTTTTTTTGCGGAATTTTATTTTTTTCAAGTTATTTTTATTTATAATATTTTCTCGGATCCTTTCCAAAAAAAATTTTCACATGTAATTATATTTATTTCAAAATTTCTATATTTATTTTCATGAAGTTGCATTTTTTTATTGCAACTAATTTGAAAATGGTACAAGCTCAGCGATCCGACCATGGAAAAATAGTAAGTTCAAGTGAAATTACTATAAAAATAACTGTCATTAACAAAAAAATTTGGAAGTAATTATGAAAAGCACTCTTTTCTATTTTTTGAAATTAAGTATTTTATTGTTATATATAGTTTTTGTAGTTCATTCTCCGACAGTGTCAGCAAAAAATAGCATAAAAATCAATACTCAGCCATTTGAACTGCCTTTAAACGGTGCAACGGGATTTGCTTCTGTGAATTTAGACATGTATGTGGCTCCAAAAATAAATGCAGCTCTGCTCTTGATACTTGAGCCGGGGCAAGCTTTTACAATACTTGAACAACAAGGACAATGGCTGTATATTTTCTATGCCGGTCAAGAAGGTTATGTACGCTCTTTGTACAGCATGATTAATCTTCCCGATGTTATTCCTTCCATTATATATAAACATACCAATGCGTCAGCGTCTATTTTAGTTTCATCGGGTAAAAACATACCAAATATTACCGGTGAAATATTATATGACGCATTACATTATAATAATAGGTTTCAAGAACAGAGCTATATTATGCCTGTACTTTTTTCCACAGCCCTAAAAATACAAGCGGCGCAAAAAATGGCTTTGGCAGATAACAACACCTTGGTCATTTATGAAGCCTTCAGACCCTATGCGGTACAGCGTAAAATAAGCGCTAATCTCTCTCAACTCATGAAAAAAGATGCGCAAGTACGAAAAGGAATTACTCAAGCTCCGTGGAGCATAGGTTGGTTTGTTTCCTTGGGCACTTCCAACCATCAAAGAGGGTACGCCATAGACGTAAGTTTAGCAAAAATTAATGAAATGGAAAACTTGCGCATGGGAACTTATGCCTATACACGTCCCAAACGATACACAGAATATATGATGCCCTCTGCCATGCACGAACTCAGTACTGAAGCTGTAGTTTTTGCTTTTCCTGTGAACTCACGCTCTGCTACCGCTTGGAAAAAAGCTGCTCCCTCACCAAGAATGACCAAAGAAGCCTTACTTTTGCAAAAATATTGCACAGAAAATGGTTTGACACCATTGGCGTCAGAGTGGTGGCATTTCAATGACCTTGGCACAGGCGTGGCTGTAGGTAAGCGAAAAAGTGACGGTAAATATTATGTGGATTCCTTGGTAAGTCTGCCTTATAAATTACCATGAGCGTCGAGCTCGTTGTGAGGTCTCTTTAAGACCTCTGCGCAATTCATTGCGCAAGATCTTTGGAGCGTTGACGGTAGTCAATGCGACCGAAAATCAAGAATAGGCGGAGC
>CAYJHV010000131.1:0-5030 GCA_964369825.1 uncultured Desulfovibrionaceae bacterium
TGGTTTTCTGTAATTCTATTTAATCAGCTTTTCCTTAATTTTTGGACGAAGCAAGCTACTAGCATGACCTGTCTTGTGCTATCTCTCGCAGGGCTTGCCACAAGGAGTCTAAACCAAGGCGGCTGGACGAAGAGGTGATAATGGGTACTACACCTTGTAAGTATCCTGTCCAAAGTTTTTGCTTTTCGCTACGTTCTCGTTGTTTGCATTTATCTGCTTTGGTTAAAATGGGTAAAATCGGAATTTGTTCGGCTTGAGCAAATTGCACCAATTGCAAATCAATTTTCTGTGGCGGTAAACGGCAATCCAATAAGACTGCAAGGGCTTTTAATGATTGGCAACTGACTAGATAGCGTTGCATAAGTTTACCCCAAGCGTTACGCTCTTCTTTACTGCAGCGAGCGTATCCATACCCCGGCAAATCGACAATATAAAATCCTTCCGGTTGTACACGATAAAAATTAAGAGAACGTGTTTTCCCGGGGGTAGCACTGGTTTTTGCCAAGGATTTTCTCCCCGCAAGAGCATTGACCAAGGAAGATTTTCCCACGTTGGATCGCCCGGCCAAGGCAATTTGAACGCTTTCAAGGCTTAAAATCTGCTCAAAAGTATAAGCGGTTGTTTCCAAAATAAGTTCAGATGTCATAAATTATCCTGCTATATTTTAAAATTTCAATTATTACAATTAAAATTATTACAAGTATTTTATTTATCCAGCCACACTTCTAAGCGACGTTGATATTCGGCATCATCATATTGTCTTTGTTCATAATAACCCAGTAAATCCCTTTGGCGTGCGGCCTCTGCCAATAAAATCGCCGCTGCCACCGAGACATTGAAGCTTTGAATCATGCCACGCATGGGAATGTAGATTTCCCCGTCAATATCTTCCACTAATTCTTTGGCAACGCCGCTGTGCTCATTGCCCATGATAATAGCTGTGGGTTTGCTTAAATCCCATGCCAGCAAGGGTTTTGCAGTGGGAGAGCAAGCAGTGGCAAGAACTTGCATTTTACGCTCTTTGAGGGCATGAAAAAGACTGCTTTTATCGGCGTGGCGCACAGTATCTACCCACTTTCGAGCTGAAGCAGAAGTCCTTTTGGCAAGAGCGGGGAAGGCGGTATCAGTATAATATAAATGTACTTCTGCAACGCCAAAGGCATCACAAGAGCGATAAATGGCTGAGACATTGTGCGGATCGTGAATATTTGCCAGTACCAAGGTTAAATCTAGTTGACGTTGACTGAGTACCTGCTCAACACGTGCTCGCCTTTGCGGTGTGGGATTTTTAGGCATTGTTTCTCCTGCCGATTGTTGAAAATTTATATGGTAATTTCATATAAAATTTTTTAATAACAATTATTTACCGCGTAATTGACGTTTGTCGCCAACTCTGACGGTAATTTTTTCTCTGTCCATGTATTCCAAGAGGGCAATTAAATATTTTCGGGAAATACCGCCAAGAATTTCTTTGAGACTTGCAAGGTCAAGGTCGTCATTACTGTCAAACCAAAACCGCACCCTAGTTGAAATTTCCTGTAATGCCGAAGCACTGTAGTACATACCATCTTTCACTTTAACCAGAGCTTTTTCATCTACCAAGACTTTCACCAGCGGCGCAGCTTTTTTGGCATCCACTTGGTACTCTTCCAGCACATCTTTGAGATTTGGCGGCGTCAGCCCACCTTTTTCATGAGCGGAGAGGATTTTTTCACGTAAAGCACTTTGATCACTTTTAAGTTCCACGCTATGGGTTTTTAAGCGCAAAACATCGCCTTCACTGACCAAATCACCACTTTTCAGGCAGCGTTCTATGACCAGATGCGCCAATTTTGGGGGAAGTTTTGCACAAAGTACCCCTCGTGCCATGCCTATTTTGAGTGGATCTCGTCTATGAAAATCTGCCGCTTGTACCAAACAATCTTGCATCAATTCTGCCAAAGTATCACCGTGAATGTAGCGTTTTTCTTCTTTGTCAAAGCAGGTTATCTTGGCTCCCAAGGTACCGATGCTTTTTTCAAGTTTCTTACTATTGGTATGTGTCAGCACCAAAAGTTCGGTAAAACTTGCACCCAATGCACCGGCAAGTTGTAATTGTGCCAAAATAAGTTCTTGGAGATTTTCAAGGGTATGCAGGGAATTTAAAAGATTAAAACGTACATCAAAATCCTTCATTCTGCGGCGCAAAGGTAAAGGTATGGGATGAACCAAAGTACCGCCGGCAACGGTACGTAATGGCGAATAAGCCCGTACCACGCAACGATCGCCATATACACCCACCATGGGCTCCTGAAAACGTACTTCCGTCAGCGCACTCTGACCGGGCTCCAAGCGATCCCGATCAAAAAAATAGAGGCGAGCTGAAACTTCACGTGCGCCATGATGAAAATGAATTTCCGTGCGTGCTCGCAAGGCTCTTGGAGCAGAGGAAAGACATTGCAAATGTACCATCCAGCGTTCACCGGGAAAGAGCGTTCCGGGATGCGCCAAAACCGCCCCCCTTTGTACTTCGCTCACTTCCACATTTTGCACATTCAATGCGCAACGCTGTCCGGCACCGGCAGCTTCGGTGCTTTTGCCATGCCATTGAATGCCACGGATTTTAGTGGGTAAAGCCTCGGGCATAAAAACGGCTTCGTCGCCAATATTAACACCGCCGGCAAGCAAAGTACCCGTAACCACGGTACCATAGCCTCTCATGGAAAAAATTCTGTCCACAGGCAAACGGAAGATGGAAGATTCACGTTTTGGCTTCAAAGTTTTGACGCAAGTAAAAATATGCTCCCGCAAAGCCTCAAGGCCTTCCTTTGTTACGGAAGATACGGGAAACATTGGCGCATTTTCGAGAAAAGTACCCTGTAAATAACTTTTAATATCTTCTTGTACCAGCCCAAGCCATTCTTCATCTACCATATCAATCTTGGTAAGTGCCACAAAGCCATGCTTTATGCCAAGTAAACTACAAATTTCAAGATGTTCTCGTGTTTGCGGCATAATACCTTCATCGGCGGCTATGACTAACATGACAAAATCAATACCTGCCGCACCTGCCACCATATTCTTTACAAAACGCTCATGCCCCGGCACATCCACAATGCCCAAATGCGAACCTTGCTCCAATTCTGCCGGTAAAGGCAAATAGGCAAAACCAAGTTCAATGGTAATGCCACGACGCTTTTCTTCTTCCAAACGATCGCAATCAATACCTGTAAGCGCACGCACAAGACTGGTTTTTCCATGGTCAATATGACCGGCCGAACCAAGAACCACTGACATACAATTCTCCCTTGCATAAAAAATGCAGTGCTAATATAATGCAGGTACTTTGGCAAGGAATGTAACATAAGTCAAGCAGATGACAAGTATTTTCAAAAGCAGTGAGGAATACATGGAAAAATTACCCATAAATACCCATAGCCGCATCAGTATGCAGGATATAACCGGCGACATAGAAGCCCTGATGCGCAAAAAAGCGGAAATCTGGAAAAGCGGTGCCTTGGTTATTTACAGTCCGCATACCACCTGCGGTTTAACGGTCAATGAAGGTGCAGATCCCGATGTTGCATTGGATATGAAGACTTTTTTTTCCAAACTCGTACCGCAATCCTCTGCTTTTCGTCATGCCGAAGGCAATAGCGATGCCCACATTAAGACCAGCATGTTTGGTCCTTCCCTCACCTTGATTGTGGAAAATGGACGGGTACAGCTTGGAACGTGGCAGCATATTTATTTATGTGAATGTGACGGACCTCGAAATCGTACTTTGTGGGTGCAATTTTTACCTTCGGTATAATGAGTGGTGGATTGTAAAGGCTCAAAGTATATCCACTAAAATCAAAAACGAAAAAGCATAAGCAATGACAGCACAAATTCCGGAATTTCCCATACCTTGGATAATACACATTGACATGGACGCTTTTTTTGCCTCCATTGAGCAGTTGGACAATCCTCAATTGCGTGGAAAACCGGTGGCAGTGGGATCAGATTCTGCTCGAGGCGTACTTTCTGCCGCATCTTATGAAGCAAGAAAATTTGGCGTACGCTCGGCCATGCCCTCTTCCATGGCAAAAAAATTATGCCCGGAATTGATTTTTGTGCATGGACGTATGCATAGATACAAGGAAATTTCACACATAGTTATGCAGGCTTTGGGCAATTTTTCGCCAAGCGTTGAACCTGCTTCCATTGATGAGGCTTACCTTGACGCTCAAGGTCTTGAGCGTTTGTTTGGTTCCATGGAAAATATTTGCACACAAATTCAAAAAGCTGTTTTTCAGGCAAGCAATGGTTTAACCTGCTCGGTGGGAGCAGCTCCCAAGAAATTTTTGGCAAAAATCGCCTCAGATATAAATAAACCCCATGGAATATTTATTTTATATCCGGAAATGATTGAAGAATTTTTACGCAAGCTACCGGTACAAAAAATTCCCGGCGTGGGTAAAAAATTTATGACAGAACTGCAAAAACTAGGCATACGTTTTGCCGGCGACGTACATAAATTTCCGGAAGATTTTTGGGAAAAACGCTTTGGCAAAGGCGGGCTTGAGCTGTGGCGACGAGCGCACGGTCAAGACGCTAACGGTGTTTGTCCGTTCAGTCAGCCCAAGAGCGAAAGCGCCGAAAACACCTTTGCACAAGATACCATTGATATGGAATTCTTACACAAAATGCTCTTAACCCAAGCGGAAAGAGTGGGAGCATCCTTACGTAAACAACAGCTTTTCGGGCGTACCGTTACCCTCAAAGTAAAGTATGCCGATTTTAGCCAAATCACTCGCTCCCGTACCCTTGCAAGCGGAACTAATGGTACCGAACATATTTTTTCCATTGCTTGCGAACTTTTACACGCTTTGGAATTAAAACAAAAAGTGCGGCTTATTGGTCTTGGTGTGTCTTCTTTTGGGCAGGAAGCATCTCAAGGTTTGCTCTTTCAAAGCAAAGAACAAGAGAAAAATATAAAACAAGCCAAGCTTGACAAAACATTGGATGCTTTACGCCAACGCTTTGGAAAAACAGCCATTGTACGAGGA
>CAYJHV010000132.1:0-4980 GCA_964369825.1 uncultured Desulfovibrionaceae bacterium
CCGTATACTCGCTTAGCAGGCGAGCTCCTTCGGCCAGCTCGGACACCCCTCCACTCGAATCAAGAAAATATCTTTTAATGGAAATTTACATTGATGTCAAGTGAAATATATAAAAATATTTTTTAAATTTCAACTCAGTAATTATTTTAACTAAGACATTGAATTGATTGTTTTTTAATGTGGCTTGTTGTTTCCGTGTTTACTTAAGCGCTTGAACCCGAACTTTAGCAATGCCGGCGTAGCGAATTCCTATAATTTCTCCGGCTTTACGTGTAAGGTCAATGATTTTAGTAGGTGAAAAAGGTCCACGATCGGTGATGCGCACCACGACAGATTTGCCATTTTGCAAATTTGTTACCTTTACTCTTGTGCCAAAAGGAAGAGTTCTGTGTGCTGCCGTCATGCCGTGCATATTGTAAATTTCACCGCTGGCGGTTTTGCGACCGTGAAATCCCGGACCATACCAAGTGCCTATGCCTGTTTCGTCATAACCGTCACTGTTGGCAAGCAGGTAATAGCGAACGCCACGGGTAACATAGGATTTGCCGCTGCGTCTTGGTGTACCTTTGGAAAATTCGTCCTTGGAGTTTTCGGCGGTAGCTTTTTCTTCTTTTTTTGTTTCACTGACAGGGGTAACCGGTTTAACGAGCGGTGGAATATTCGCCGGTGGTGGTGATTTTTTTGGAGTACAGCCCATAAGACCGAGCATGGATACCAAGCAAAGTATGGCGGTAAAACTGAATAATTTTTGTGTTGTCATTTAATTCTCCTGAGTGACAAAATTTTCTTGTTTTGCCTTATAGTCTAAAATGTATTTTTGTATGTCTTCTTGATGTGTTTTGGAAATACCGGGTTCGTCATCCGGTAAATTTTGTGATTTTTCAGCAATGTGCAGAGCGTCTTGTAAATGACCGCCATCAAGGCTTGCTTTGACCGCTCTTAAATAAAAAACTCCTTTGTCATTTCCGTATAACGCTTCGATGAGTGCGTCAAAGTGCTCACATAATGCACTTTTTGCAAATTCTTCTTCCTTAGCTAAGAAGAGAGCAAGGGGCTCATTGTGCCCTTTTCCATGCAAATAAACCAAGAGTAATTGGCATACATGCTTAAGCACTCCCAAGATTCTTTCCAGTTCTCTGGCAATGCTTTCTGTGGTTTGACCGGTATAGGGCATGAGCGCTTCCACAATTTCCATATGAAATTCAGCCCTGTTTTTAATTTGCAAAAGGCGATTTGTATAGTGCTGGCGTTGAAAGGCGTCTTCTTTGAGTTTGGAACATTCATGGAAAGCGTAACCAATGCACCAATCAAGCATACTTTCCACTAAAATCTCTGAACATTTTTGACCGGTCAAATGTGGTTTTGTACACATTTCTTCTGAGAAATTTTCTTGAAAATGATACGAACAAGCTTTGCCGGAACTAATGCAGACCTGTCTTGATTCCATTTTATAACGAAAAAGATGATGTGCCGTATCTTTTAATCGCCAAAAAACGCCTTTACGAGTGGCTTCACCCAAGAGATCTCGCAATACCGCATATGATATGGTTTGGGAGCGCTCAAAGCGTTTGGATTGTTCGGTAACAATGGCATAGACCGAACAAAAATCTCGTATTAAATCACGGACGAAGCTGTCGGAATTTTTTTTATTCCAACGCCCAATCATAATCCTGCCTCAAAAAGTAATGCTTCTCCAACTTTGGCATCATAAAGTAACATGGGATCGCTCCCGGGGTTACCACGTCCCATTTGTTTATACATGGCAGCGGCTTGCTCAATAACATGGGAAGGCAACCATTCATGTTTTTCCCACACTTGCGGATGTTCCATTTGCCACAAACGAAACTCCAATCCTCCGTCTTGACCACGTCTGACATATACCCGTACCTTCACATCGCTGGGATTAGGGTAATAATATAAACCTTTTTCGTCCTTCATATGAAACCTCTTATGCTAATCAAACACTTTTTTATTAAATCTCATGTAGCATTGCCGAGCATAAAAGGTCAACTCTAAGAATTTAAATATATTTTCCTAAAAATACAGAGTGTTAATAAAGAAAGTTACATTATACCCGAGCTGCGTTTGGCAAAATGTAAAAACTTTTCGGCCAGTACGGTTGGAGCGATGGCCTGACTTGTTTGATCCGTGACATTTAAAAAAGATTCCTCTTCCATGGGCAATGAGGCATCGGCAAGGGCAAGTTCACGTTCAAAGGCTTCACGTAAAAGCATGAATGATTCTTCAATTTCAGGATAATAATTATCTTCACGCCAAGGTAAACGTAAAGTTTGTGGCCAACCATTGCCTTTGTGCACAACAATTTCTAAGGAATACATGCCTTTAAATGTAGGTGTGGCAGCTCTTTCATGTTCTTTGGGGTAACAATGTTCTTGCCAAGAATTTATGGGCTCGGCTATGTAAGAATCTATGCGCACCGGCGGAATGGCCAAACCTTTTTCGTAATCTTCCACCACAAAAGAATAGGTGAGAGTAGGGCGCAGATTTCCTCTTTTTTTAATTATTTTCCATTGAATTTTCATACTTACTCCATTTCGTGAATGTATACAACTTCCCCGAAAGGTGGGGATTTTTTTGATTCTTTGCCACTGACCCAAAGCACGGGATAGGGTGGTTCCTCAGGGAAATAAGGACATTCAAGATCCGTAAACCATAAAAGGCATTTGGGGTGAATGTTCTCTTTTTCAAAATAATTGGGAATGTGACGAAAATCCGTACCACCGCCGCCTTTAGGCTTTAAATTCAAAGGACGATCTTCACGTCTATATATATGATGTGCTTGCACTTTGGTATCATGGTATACAATACACAAATCACTATCATAGGCTTCAAGAATGCTTTCAAGTTCCGTGCAAAATAAGCTGAGCAGCTTTGTGTCAATGGAACCGGAACAATCCACAGCCAAACCAATGGTCATGATACGTTGCTCATTACGTGCAGGCAGATAAATATCTTGTGAAATATAACGTCGATTGGGCATGGACCACGTATAGTCGCCTTCATTACAGTTTTCTATGAAGCGTTCCAATAAAATACGCCAATCCAAGGTAGGCTTGAGCATTTCTTCATAAAGGCGCAGTAGATTTTGAGGAATATCGCCAAAATGCTGTGAGCTTTGCATGGCTTGCGAAACATTGATTTTTGCTTCAAGCTCTGCTTCATCTCTGTTTTCGTCACCGTCCATATCAAGCAAAGGGTGATCCTTGATCTCCCCAAAAAAATCGCCGCTGCTTTTTTGCGCTTGCTTCAAATCTTCTTGATTTTCTCCTGAAGCCGAACTTTTTTGCTTCTCTTTTTTTTGCTCATCATTATGGTTAGTGGTACTGCTTTCTTGTTTTTGATCCGTTTGCTCCATGCCCTCACTTGAAGCAATGCCGCCGCCTGTAGCATCTTGTTTTTCTGATGTTTGTTCTATAATATTGGCTTTTTGTGCCCCACCATGAGCTTCTTGCTCATACATGCGCAATAATTCTAGGTAGATGGCGTCAACGCTGCGATCTGCATAGCTGAGATCAATTTTATAGCTGCTTGGCATACGAAAGCCCGCAGCATCTAAAAGCCCATTGATGGCTAAATCACAAGCTTTATTCCAGATATTTTTATCTCTTCCTTTGCGTCGAACGTGATGCCCACAAGCTAAGTGTAAAATTTCATGTGCTTGTACGCCCATAACCTGCTCAGGAGAAAGAGTGCAAATGAAATGAGGGTTGTAAGCAAGTACTTTGCCGTCAGTCCATAAATTTGGGCACTTACTGTCGGAGCGCAACTCCAGTTTTAGTGCCAGCGAACCAAAAAACGGATGCGAAAGCAAAAGTTTTGAGCGAGCTTTTTGCATCATTTCTTGAGCACTTTGAGTGTTGTTATCTTGCGTATTTTGCATAATATTATGTTACTAAAAAATGAATCAGATGGTGCAAATGTGACATTTTTAACAAAGTATTACATGAGCACGTGCGCATGTTTGCTGGCCCAGCCACTAAAAGCTTCTGTATGTACAAGATGTTCGTCCTGACATACTGCTGTGCGCATTAAAAGCACAGAAAATTCCACAGGTAAGCGATGTGCAAAGGTCACAATACTTACTATATTTTCTGAATTTGCCTTGCTTCCCAAAGCTTCACATAAAGCATAAAGCGTTGCAGGTTCCTTGGGTACTTCTATGCTTTCCGGTTTTGCCACAATGTCTGCCACTGTGGGTAAATCTCTCCAAACTTGTAAAAATCCCATAAATTCTGTGGCGGCAGAAGTACCCACTGTACCTTCAAAAAGCTCAAATTCAATGGAACCATCGGGTTTTGCATGTAATATTTGGGACATAAATTCCCATGAGCGAGGCGAAGCAAAGGCTTTGGCAGATTTTTGAGGATCAAAATCGTGTAACAGCTTCGGGCGAAAACGGATAAAGGCGATGATTTCTTTGGCGATGCCACAATCTTGTGCCCATAAGAGCCAATCATCCGCCAATGTTTGCATGTCAATATGTACCATTCGATTGGCAAGAGCGGTGGGCATACGATGGGTAACCGAGCGATCCTTTTCACCATTTCCGGCGGCAATCACTGTCCAACCTTGCGGCAAAACATATTCACCTATGCGCCTGTCGAGCACAAGTTGGTAACAAGCAGCCTGTACCAGCGGCGGCGCGGCGTTAAGTTCATCCAAGAAAACAATGCCTTTTTCTGTATTGTCCTGTTTTGGCAAAAAAGCAGGCGCACACCAAGCAGCTTCCTTGCTTTCGGTAATATGCGGTAAGCCTCGCAAATCTACAGGGTCAAGTAAGACAGCACGAATATCTATAATCTCATATTTTTTATTTTTGGCAACTTGTGCCACTATCTGACTTTTTCCTATGCCCGGAGCACCCCATAAAAAAACGGGTTGTTGTATATCTATCAATAAATTTAAAGAGGTAATGACTTGAGCTGGGTTCACAAAATTTCCTTTAAGTAATATTTCAAA
>CAYJHV010000133.1:0-4926 GCA_964369825.1 uncultured Desulfovibrionaceae bacterium
GGCACTAGGCTTCCCCTCCCCTGCAGAAAAAGCTGACTAAAAGCAATGACCGAAAATAATTAAATATTTTTTTGCCTAAAATTTAAAGCACCGTTATCCATGCCCCGTCCGGCGTCATAAATACCCACAATATCTTCAATGTGTTTTGTGCTGTGAGCACGCCGAGAATAGCGCAAAATATTTTCATAATCAGCTTCATATTTGGTACCAATCCAGCCGGAGCAACGGATGAACACAAGTTCACGGCTAAGGCATAAGCACAGCGGATCAATATTACAAGGACGAATCAGCGGCTTATCTACCTCCACCACAGGCAAGTAGGGAATGGGATGTGCCTTGGAAACATCAATGCGCGCCACCAGCATTTCCACATCATTATGTGCTTCGTAAATGGAAAAAGCTTCTTTTGTTAATATATTATCATCGTCGTGAAAAATAATTCTTTGCCCCTTAGAAACTTTTAACAGTGCATGGCGTAAAGCATTGCCATAATCATTGTTACGGGGCAGATCATAGTAACGGATGCAGCTAAAATCTCGAACTCTTTCGCCTTTTATTCCGTCAAAAGCCACAAGAATTTCCAACTCTTTTTCATCAAGTTTGGCATATTCCCACGAAGCCTTCAAAGCATCCAAGGCAAAGCCAAGGGCATTTGGTCTGTCACCTCGACTGGGAATAATCACAGAGTATTTTAACATAGCATAATACCTGTATTTTTATTGGCGTACTTGCCCATTTCCAAAAACCACAAATTTGGTGGTGGTCAATTCTTCCACACCCATGGGCCCATAAGAATGCAGTTTTGACGTGGAAATACCGATTTCAGCTCCAAGTCCAAGTTCCCCGCCATCATTAAAACGGGTAGAAGCATTGACAGCTGTCATGGAGGCATCCACTTCTCGCATAAAGCGCATGGCGTGATTGTGGTTGTTTGTACAAATAATTTCCGTATGTTGAGAGCCATATTGTGCTATGTGTTCAAGGGCAGCTTCAAAAGAAGGAACCATGCACACGGCAAGAACCAAGGCATGGAATTCTTGTCCAAGATCCTCTTTTTGCTGGGGGATAGCAGTCTTACCCAAAAATGGCAATGAAGCATGACAAGCACGAAATTCCACGCCGGCTTTACCCAATTTTTCTGCCAGCATGGGTAAAAATTCTTGGGCTTTGCTTTGATGCACAAGCAGGCATTCAAGGGCATTGCACACCCCCGGCCTTTGTACCTTGGCATTGTAAACAATGTCCAATGCTTGCTCTAAGTCATTAGCGTCACTGTCAATATAGGCATGACATACTCCCATATAATGTTTGAGTACAGGCATGGTGGCTTTTTCTGCCACAAAGCGTACCAATTTCTCACCACCACGGGGAATAATAACGTCTATATAGCTGTCCATACTGCATAAATGCAATATGGCTTCTCTATCGGTGATTTCTAAAATTTGTGCGCTTTCTTTGGGCAGATGAGCTTTTTCAAGAGCTTGATGTAAAAGTGCGGCGAGAGCTAGATTGGAATGCAGGGCTTCGGAACCGCCACGCAAAATAACGGCATTGCCTGCCTTTAAACATAAAATGGCAGCATCAATGGTCACATTGGGTCGAGCTTCATAAATCATGGCAATGACGCCAAGGGGAATGCGCATTTTTCCCACAAGTAAACCATTGGGTCTTTGCCATTGGCAGGTCATGGCACCTATGGGGTCAGGCAAGGTTGCCACGTGGCGACAAGCTGCTATCATATCATTAATAATGGTATCTGTCAGGCGTAAGCGATCAAGTCTTGCCGTATCCATACCGCTTTCTGTGGCTTGTTGCATGTCTTTGGCATTGGCGTTTAAGATGTTTTGGCGATTTTCATCTAGAATTTCTGCTAAAAAAAGTAATGCCTGCACTTTTTGTTCGGCACTTGCCGCCATGAGCTTACGTGCGGCATTTTTAGCTTCTTTACCCAATTTCCATATATACTCTTGTATGTGTGTCATTGAAAAATCCTTATAAATCTATATCATCCTCTTTTTTTAACTATGTAACAAATATTGTTTTGTCAAGTAGCATTTAAGAGCTGAGTCATTGATTCTCGTCTCATTCCGATTCTAATTTTCTTGAGGGAAACCATTTTAGAATCCGAATAAAAGGTCTCTAAGCTCTCATGGTTCTACTGGCATTAAGTACAGCTAAAAGAGCAACACCAACGTCGGCAAAGACTGCTTCCCAAAGTCCGGAAATACCCACAAGACCTAGGCATACAAAGATAAGCTTAATGCTCAATGCCATAATAATATTTTGCCACACAATACTGCGTGTGGCTTTGGCAATGCGCAAAAGTTCCGGCACTCGAGCCGGATTGTCGTCAAGAATAACCACATCTGCCGTTTCCACAGCTGCTTCGGAACCAAGACCGCCCATGGCAATGCCAATACCGGCTGTGGCTAAAACCGGCGCGTCATTGATACCATCTCCCATAAAAAGTGTTTCCTTTTCCGGCGCAAGGGAGAGTAAGGCGGTGGCTTTATCTTGCGGCAAGAGACGAGATTTTATGACATCCAGCGGCAAATCCTTGGCGATGAGTTGCGCACCTGTTTCGTGATCGCCCGTAAGCATGGCAAGCGTTGTTATGCCTTGCTCTCTTAATGCAAGGAGAGCGTCCTTGGCATTGGGGCGAATGGTATCAGCTCCCACAAGACAGCCAAGGTATTTACCATTTTTGGCAACCAAGGCTAAAGAACCCCCACCTTTGGCTGAGGCGGCAATGCTATCAAGGAAAGATTTTTCAGGTAAATCTTGGATACTTTCCAAAAATTCTGCTGTACCCACTAAAATTTCGTCATTGTCAGCTTTTGCCAAAATTCCTTTACCGGGGAATTCTTGTACTTGCAATTCAAATACTTGCGGTAATTTACCAAGACGCAAAAGAGCATCTTTGACTATGGCCTTTGCCAAGGGATGATTGGAGCGGCTTTCGGCAAGGGCTGCCACGGAAATCAGCTCTTCTTCGCCTATATCCTTGGCGGCATATTTTTGGGTAATGGTAAAGGTACCTTGAGTAAGAGTACCGGTTTTATCAAAGGCAGCCACACGAATATATTGTAAAGCATCAAGCACATAACCGCCCTTCACTAAAATGCCCCGACGAGAAGCTGCTCCTATACCGCCAAAATACCCAAGAGGTATGGAGATAATTAAAGCACAAGGACAAGAAACCACCAGCAAAACCAAGGCTCTGTACAGCCACTCGGAGAATGTGCCGGCTCCAAAAAGTGGCGGCAATACAAAGACCAAGGCAGCAGCAGCGACCACTGCCGGTGTATAATATCTGGCAAAGCGGGTGATAAAGCGTTCGGTGGGAGCTTTTCTGGCGGTGGCACTTTCTACCATTTCTAAAATACGTGCCACAGAAGTATCGGTGAAAAGTGCCGTAACTTGTATCACCAAGGCAGCATCTTTATTGATGCAACCGGCAAAAACATGGCGTCCTTTTTCGGCAAGTACGGGAAGTGGTTCACCGGTAAGCGGTGCCGTATCTACTTCAGAAAGACCATCCACCACAACACCATCCAGCGGTATTTTTTCTCCGGGACGCACCAACACAAAGGCATTGATGAGCACATCTTCCGGAGCTGTGTCTTGACAATTGTTTCCTTTTTCGTCACATACATGAGCAATGGAAGGCTTGGCAGCAAGCAAAGCCTGAATGGAACGGCGCGATTTGCCGGCGGCTTTATCTTGCACATATTCACCTATACAATAAAAGAGCATAACGCCCACAGCTTCCTCAAGGTGCCCAATACCGATGGCGGCTATGGTTGCACCGCTCATTAAAGTGAATTCATTGAAAAAATCTTTTTTCAGAAGTGATTTGAAGCCAGCCAAAAGAACAGAATAACCACATAATATGTAAGGTATAACAAAGCAGACAATGAGCATACTCCATTTCCAAAATGCGCCCTTGTCATCCACATGAAAAATGTGTTCGCCCAATAAACCAATAAACAGCAATGCGGCGCATATTGCCATGGTACGGACACCCGGTCCATGCATTTCTTCTTCTGCCACGAATTTCTCTGCTTTTTCTTCCGTGGCAAGCCATGCCTCAAGATATGCCCCACTTTCTATGCTAGCACAGATTTCGCTTAATATATCCAAAGAGTATTCTTTCCTTGACTCAAAACGCATACGCTTTGTTTGCATGTCTATGATGACACCTTCCACGCCATCAAGCTCTAAAATGGCATTTTCAATGCGAGCAGCACAAGCGGCACAATGTAATTTATGTATGGTATAAAACTTTACCATGAAAACTCCTTTTAATTAAGTTATAACACTTATTGAGATTTTATTTTTCATTCAATTCATTTTTTTCTGCAAGGCAATGAATGTATGCCGAATGTAAATTGTCTTTGCTTTCACCAAGTGCACAGGGATCTGCTTGTAAAACTGCATAGATACGAGCTTTATCTTCTATGATGTGTTCATTGTCCATGAGATTTTCTTTGACCCAGTCAAGAGCCGTTTTCACAGCATCGTTGGCTGGTTTTTCCGGTAATATGTAATATGTCCAACGCCCACTTTTCTTACATTCTATGAGTTGGCAAGTACGCAATACGGAGAGATGTTTGGAGGTAGTAGATGGTGCTAAATCTAAAAAAGCCGTCAGTTGGCATACACATAGCGGAGTTTCGAGCAAGGCCATAAGAATGCGTACCCGGTTTTCATCGCTAAGTGCTTTTGCAATGTTACAGAAATGAAACATATATATCTCCTATAATTCGTCATGTGGCGAATTATAGGAGATATTCGGAAAATGTCAATAGTATAGCAATTCTTTACTGAATTGCGACTGGTCATTGAGTTCGATTTATAATAATTCCAACTCTAAGTTCAATTTGCGTTAATTTGACACTTAGAATTGGAATGTGCAACAGGATG
>CAYJHV010000134.1:0-3920 GCA_964369825.1 uncultured Desulfovibrionaceae bacterium
TTTAAAGGCTGATTATAAAAAGAAGAGTTCTTTGAAAGGAACAAATGTTAACCACTAACAACTAATAATTTAAAAATCAATGAAAAAAATATATTATTCCGTTGCGTTACTGACTCCTCCCTATAGTACGTATACCTATGCCTTGCCTGCATATTGGCCACCGGACGTTGAAGGTATACCCTGTATTTTTCGTGCCGGCTTAAGAGTGTCAGTGCCGCTGGGTAAGGGGCTACGCATGGGGGTTTTGCTTGGCGTCCAAGAAGAGCAAGCTTCACTTGCTGAGGGGGTACAGATAAAAGAGCTGGCTTTTCCTTTGGAGTTGAGCCCCATACTCAGTGAGGCTTATTTGGCATTGGTGCGCCAAATGGCTGTACGTCATTGTCGCCAAGAAGGTGATATTTTACGACATATTTTGCCTTCGGGTTTACGTTTGAGTCAAGTGAAATTGCGCATTTTTGGAGAGCAATACGGAGCAAAAAAAGGTAAGGCAAGGCTTTTAAGTGTGAGGGCTTTTCTTGCTTTGAACGACGAGGAAAAGCAGGGTTTAGTGCAGGAACTTGTGCAGGGTAGGGCGCAGATTTTACAGCCCAAAGAAGACAGTGCCGGTTCTGAAATGTGTGTTTTGCAAGTGGATCCGCCTTGGCCGGTACGTCCCATGGCGGTGAAGCAAATTGCACTACTTGATTATTTACATGATCATGGCAGCAGCAATCGCCGTCAACTTTTGCGTATCTTGGGTACCGGTTTTACTCAGGCTTTGGAAAGTTTGATTCGAAATGACTTTGTACGTTTGCAGGCAATGTATGAAGAGCTTGAGGGACAAGCGGAGATGGGCGAAAGTCTGTTGCCGCCGCCGGAAAAAGCTTTTTCGCTGTCCCCTGCGCAAACAGAGGCTTTGCAATGCTTGGAAAAAGCCTTGGATATGGCGCAAAAAAATGCTCTTGCGCAAACCCACTTATTATATGGGGTTACCGGCAGCGGAAAGACGGCAGTGTATCTTGAACTGGCAAAATTATGCCTTGCTCGCGGTCGTTCCATTCTTTTGTTGGCACCGGAAGTGGCATTGGCATTAAAACTCAAACGTGATGTGGCGCTGGCACTACCGCATTTGCCGCTCTTTCTTTCGCATGGCTATCAAAATCCTGTGCAACGTGAAAAATTATTTCGAGAATTGGCAGAACGTAAAGAAGCGTGCATTGTGGTGGGTACTCGCTCGGCATTGTTTTTACCTTTAAAAAATATTGCTGCCGTGGTGCTGGATGAAGAACATGATTCTTCCTTTAAGCAAGATGAAAAATTGCCCTATCATGCCAAGGAAGTGGCACTTTTTCGTATGCAAAAAGAAGGTGGGGTCTTGGTACTTGGTTCTGCCACGCCGGATATGAAAACATTTTATGCGGCAGAACAAGGCAAGATTTCTGCATTGACCTTGCCAAAGCGAGTGGGCGGCGGTACCCTTCCCACCATTACCTTGGTGGATATAGCCGGTCAAAAAGCCACAGAATCCTGCCTTGCGCCGCAAAGTGAAGCTATACTTAAAGAAACTTTGAAAAAGGGTGAGCAAGCGGTGATTTTGCTCAATCGCCGTGGTTATGCGCCGCTTATGTACTGTCTTGATTGCCAAAAAGTAGCCCGCTGTCCACATTGTGAAATTGGCTTGACCTATCATAAAAAACGGCAACGTCTTATGTGCCATTATTGTGGCTATGCCTTGCCTTTTCCCACCTTGTGTACCCATTGTAAAGGAATGCATTTTCTTCCCATGGGAGAGGGTACGGAAAGGCTGACAGAATATTTGGCTTCCCTCACTTCCGAGAAAATTTTACGTCTTGATCGGGACAGCACAAGACGTGAAGGGCATATGGAAGCCATTCTTGAGGCATTTTCTCGTAAAGAAGCACAAATTTTAGTGGGTACGCAAATGCTCTCCAAAGGGCATCATTTTCCGGAAGTCACTTTGGCATTGGTAGCTGACGGTGATCTTGGATTGAATATGCCCGACTATCGTGCCACAGAACGAACCTTTCAATTGCTTATTCAATCGGCAGGTAGGGCAGGGCGTGGGCAAAAAGCCGGGCAGGTGCTCATTCAAACTCGTGACGTGAACCATTATTGTTGGAAATATATTCAAAATTCAGATTTTGAAGGATTTTATGCCGACGAAATGGCAAGACGTGAAAAAAGACGTTATCCTCCCTTTATTCACCTTGCGCTCATTCGTATCAGCTTTGCCCATGATTATGCCGACGGGCATAAAATTATGCTGGAATTGGGTAAAGAACTACGTAAAATGGCACAAAATTTTCAGGAAGAAAATTCTTTCGTACAAGTCCTTGGTCCAACTCCTGCTCCCATGGCACTATTACGAGGACAAAGACGCTTTCATTGCTTGCTCAAAAGCCAAAATTGGCAAAGTATGCGCGCGCTCTTTGCTTATGCACAACAACTTTCTTTTGCAAAAAATTTGAAGCTTTCTCTTGACCTTGACCCCCTAAATATGTTTTAGATACCTTGCTCGTGAGAGTGACACTTTTATTTTTTATGGTGTCACTTTCAAATTATATATGCACCGGAGTCATTATGTCCACATTTCGTACCACATTCCTAGGTATCTGTCTTTTTTTTGCTTTAACCTCGGCAGCTTTTGCCGAAGGCTTTGCCATGTCCGAATGGTCGGCGCGCGGTCTTGGTCTTGCCGGCGGTATGGTGGGACGTGCCGACGACGTTTCTGCCCTTGCCTATAATGCCGCAGGTATTACTCAACTTCCCGGTACACATATGATGGGCGGTATGTCCTTCGTGGCACCTTACGGCAGTATTCATTTTGATGAAACAGGCAATACCACCAGCACCAAGCTTTCCATTTGGGTTCCTTCACATGGTTATGCAAGTCATCAGCTCAATGACAATATTTGGCTTGGACTTGGTCTATTTACCCGTTTTGGTCTTGGCAATAACTATACCGATGATTGGCAAGGACGCTTCAATGTGCATGGCGTCGGATTAACAACAGTTTCGGCCGTACCTACCATTGCCGTCAAGCTCAATGACATGTTCTCCATTTCCTTCGGTTTGGAAATGATGTATTTGAGCATGTTCTTAAATAAAAACAATGACCTTAGTTTTCTTAATCTTGGAAGCAATCCTTCTCAATTGGAAGGAGAAAGCTTTGGTTTTGGTTTTCATCTTGGTTTGCACGCCAGATTTAATGAATATGTCTCTGCCGGTATAAGCTATAAAAGCCAAGTGTCGCATAAAGTTGAGGGCGAAGCCACATTTTCAAGGCAGCTTTCTCCTCTGGGAATGGTGGATACAGATGTTACCGGTTCCATTAACCTCCCGGACTCCATAGCCTTTGGTGTTGCCATTAAGCCCATGGAAAATCTCAGCTTTGAAGTGGGTGCCGTGTGGACACGTTGGTCCACTTATGATGCTCTTGATATGTATTTTGACAGCGGACTTGTATCACTTAATCCTAAAAAATGGAAGGATGGCTGGAACTTCAACGTTTCTGTGGAATACAGCCCTCTTGATTGGTTGACCTTGCGTGCAGGTTATTGGCACGAAACCGACGTTACCAACGATCGCTATGCCGATTATATGATGCCCACCAATGGTCGTGATGCTTTATCCCTTGGTATCGGTCTTAAATACGAAAATTGGACCTTGGATTTAGCCTATACGCATTTATGGATTTATGATACCGAATATAATAATCCAAGTCATGGTACCTATCGTGGTTCGTCCAGCAATGTGGGTGCCGATATTTATACTTTCTCTGTGGGATATTCTTTTTAAGGAAAAATGACTCTAAAATGTTGTAGCCGGCTTTTTTTGCAAGGAGGGGAAAACTAGTGCCTTGCTTTATTTAAAAATTTAGATTTTATTAAAACAGTCAGGTTATTGTGAGTTAAATTTTT
>CAYJHV010000134.1:3930-4906 GCA_964369825.1 uncultured Desulfovibrionaceae bacterium
TTTATACTTTCTCTGTGGGATATTCTTTTTAAGAATATCTGAAATACTTTTATTTTAGCCCCATATTTGATTTTTTAATCTTTGTGTGAGTCCTTGGCAGAATGATTTTTGCCAAGGACTCACAAAATTTAAAATTCCAAGCTCTTGATGCTTGCCAGAGGTAGCTCCCATTTGTAATGTGAGGGCGAGAGTTTTGCGGAGCGTTGACATAGTCTTAAGTTAGATACGCTTATCTTGCCCCCTTGACACCTTGAAAAAAAGTAATACAATGTATTACATAAAAGGAGTTTGCCATGTCAACAATTTCATTAAGACTTAGTGATGACGAAAGTATGCTTTTTAAGAAATATGCTAAAATGCAAGGAATTTCTGTGTCAGACCTAATACGCCAATCTGTATTAGAACGTATAGAAGATGAATGCGATTTACGCTCATTTCATGAAGCTATGGCTGAATATGAAGCAAATCCTGTGACATATACACTTAACGAAGTTGAAAAAGAATTAGGCTTAAAATAATGTTTAGTGTTCTATTTACAGATAGAGCTAAAAAAGAATTAAAAAAGATTGATAAATATACTGCGACACTTTTAATTGCGTGGATACGAAAAAACCTTGAAGGGTGTACAAATCCCAGACAGTATGGAAAAAAACTACTTGGTGAAAGAGATAGTCAGTGGAGTTATCGCATTGGTGATTATCGCATACTAGCTGAAATAAGGGATATGGAAATTCTTATTCTCGTTATTGCAGTGGGGCATAGGAAACATATTTATAAAATGAAATGAGAGTTCTCACCAAGACCTCATCTGTGTATTGAATTATGCAGATGAGGTCTTGAATTTAAAATTCCAAGCTCTTGACCCTTGCCAGAGGTAGCTCTCATTTGTTATGTAGAACCCTGCGCAATTCATGGCGAGAAGTATTCAATTATAAGCAGAGGAGCATACTTCATAAATATATAAAATCTAATCATT
>CAYJHV010000135.1:0-4838 GCA_964369825.1 uncultured Desulfovibrionaceae bacterium
AACCTTGCGTAAAAAATGGTATTGTTAGAGGAAAACAACGTTATCTTTGTAAAAGTCGAACAAATTAGTTTTTAATATTGATTATTGATTATTTTCAGACTCATAACGCTGTCTGAGCATTCTTTCCCCTTCTGCCTTACGTTCTGCCACAAGGCGTTCAGCCGTAGCTTTATTTTTTTTACGTATACGTTCAAGTCGCTCTTCTTGCATCATTTCTCTTTGTTCCTTGGCTTTTTCCAAATACCGCTCCCTTTGTCTTTCAAAGGTAATGGTAGAACGCAACATGGCAAGCCCAAAGGATAATACGGTAATAATTCCCACCATGACTTTTTGAATTTCCCATTGTTGCGAAGCTAAAATATTTTTAAGCCAACCAAGTCCTATGCTGTCACCAAAGATGACAATAGCAGGAATACCCAAAAGGCAAAGTAAAATTCCAACACCTTCAATCCATAAAAAGCTTTTAATAAATGTCATGCCAAACAAAGTTCCGTCTCGCATGGTTCGCAACAGCTTGAGGCGTCTTTTGAGTGAGCGCAAAAGTTCTTCTACATCATTTTTTTTAGCTTGCGCTTGTTGAAAATTTTGAGATTCGCTAAAATTTGAACTAAAGGCCCAATTTAAGATATTGGCAGCTTCATTAAATTCTCGGCTGAAATCTCGTAATAATTTTGGATAGGGAAACCATGTGGCTTCATCGCGTATGCTTTGTAACTCACTTAAATAAAACTTATACTGTCCTTGCATTAGTTCTATTTGACGTTGCACAAATTCATCAATTTCCTTGTCAACTATGGGGCGCAATTTAAGAACATTCAAAAAAGCTAAATAGTTTTTTACACTGGCAACCTTTTTTAAATCTTCCATTTTTCTGTTTAAGAGAATATAGCTTGGATGATCCTCGGGAAACCAAGCTTGAACTTTTTCATGCATGGCATCAAGTTTTTTAATTTCTGTTTCGGCACGTAATTCCGTGTCTTTCCACAATGGATATAAATGTGTTAAAATTATAAGTTGCCCGCGCCCAAGCTCCGGATCAATTAAAAATTTATTCAAATATGTGGGGTCATCGGTAACAAGTTTGGTAATATTACTTAATTCTTGTTCCACAAAACCCATTTTTACCTTACATACTATGCACCTATATATAAGGTCTTTCCAATGAGGAACAACTCGTAATATTTGATTGTATTGAGATATTGCATCAAGATAATGTTCTTGAATTTCAATGGTACGAGCTTGTAAATACTCATTCCACGCTTGCAAAGCCGGTATGGCAGTAAGCGTTGCCGCCTCTTTAAAGGAAGCATGAGCTTTTGGTAAATCATCACGGTAAATATACATAAAGCCAAGTAAAGAACGCAAGCGCATATCTCTTAAATTACGAGACATGATCTCCCGGATTTCTTTGATGATATTCGGCACGTCAGCAGGAGTTGATTTACAAAATCTGTCAAAAAACTCCCATACCAAATGGTCATCCCTTTCAATATTTTCCGTTTCACGTTCTTTGCCAAGATCGCGTCCCTTGGTGAGCCACATATAGGGCGCTGCTTGCAATTGTGCATAATAATTTATGTCAAAAATAGCACGCAATAGAGGTGCCGACATATCAGTATCGCTGTTATTTTTTAAAATTTTACCGTAAGCATCAAGACCTTCGGCGGAAAGCTGTTTTTCGATGTTTTTGAAAGCTTTGTTAATATCTTCATGATCCAGTTCAGCCGTATCTTGCGGCTTTTCCACCACTTCACAAGAAAATTTTAATGTGGGGCAATCTTGTGTTTTGTGCGTATTTATACCGCAATAAAAACAACACTTTTCATCGCCGGAAATCAATTGCCCCGGCATGAGCACTTGAATGGCAGGCGTACTGCTTGCCACTTCATCCAAGGCAACGGTGCACCATGCATCCATGCTGTTTTGCGTATTGGAAAAACGTATGTCATTGACCAAGAACGATTCACCCAAAAGATAAGCGGTACGATAACTCATATAGGGTAAATCCGGGCTGAGTTTTGCCCATTGCAAACCCACTTTCTTATATAAATCAGCGTTAAAGTTTAATCCTTTACGGTCAACAACAACGGTAAGATATGGCCAAACATGCTCAGGCTTGCTGATCTTCACATCATTTGCCATAGTCAAAACATCTTTGAGCCAAGTTCTCAAAATAAGCAAGCTATCAATGGCAACCATCAAAAAATCATTGCTCACAAGAAATTTCAATTTATTTTGCTTTAAAACTTCCACAAGATACTGCTGCATATATGGCCATGCACTTTGAAAGGCGGAATCAAGCGGATTTCCCAGAGGGCGCATAAGCGCAAACCAACCTTGCGAGGAGGTATAAGGTAAGCGAGTGTCAGCCTCAAGCGTACTCCAATCTGCCACCGCCATGCCTTGCTTAAGGCCTATGCTCGTGTAGGTAATGCCCGGAAAATGCGCTTCTTTTTCCAAAACTTTAGGATGAATAAAAACAGAAAGAGTTTTGCCGGGATACATTTCTTGCTTTTCAAAAGCCGTATCAAAAGAAATGGTATTTTCACCCCTTGCTCCAAGATACAAACGCCCTTGGATAAGCTCCACCGAGGCAGAAAGCTCATTAAAGCGTGCCCATACCGAAAGACGAGCCAATGCCAAAAAGACATCTCTATTGAAAAAGAACCAGATAGCTTGTTCATGGTCAGAAGCCAAAAACATGCCGCCGTAATTTTGCAAGGTTTGGTTGATGACCGGATCAAGTTCGTTTTGCCAGCAAAACCACAAAACATATCCTTGCGCTGACATGCGACTTTCGTTACTCTTGGGGAGTTTTGCAATTATGTTTTCAAAATTTGCCATCTTTTACCTCACAAAAGGAGTTCTTATGGATATTAACAAGGCTATTGCTACATTAAAACAACGTCCCGGATTTACTGACAATGTTGGCATGATGCTCGTACATAACGGCGTTGTACGCTCGTGGTCACGAGATGAACACAAATCAGTATCATCCATCACCATTACCCAAGACAAGGATAAAATCCGTGCCATTTGTGAAGAAGTAGAAAAAAAACCCGGCATTTTTGCCATTGTTTTTGAAGCCCTCGAAGGAGAGTTCAAGCCCGGCGACGATGTGCTTTTCTTTATAGTAGCCGGCGATATTAGGGAAAATGTCAAAGCTGCCTATGCCGAAGTGTTGGAGCGTATTAAGTCAGAAGGCGTCAGCAAACAGGAACATTTTATCCTATAATATCAAACTTACAATTGAATTAAAATCCAAGTGTCACCATGACTTTGTATAGCAGCATTGCACACTAGGAATGTGAAATACTTGGATTTTCCATTTAATAGGCATTAAATATATTAACATTTTATGCCTATTAAATAAAATACTCAAGGAACTTTACGGTCAATTATTTGACTTATCTTCTTCTCCCAAAAGAGCTAATGCAAAATCCTTTCCATTAAAAGGGCGTAGGTCTTCAAGTTTTTCGCCAAGCCCCACAAAGGTAATGGGAATTTGAAATTGCAAGGCCATGGAAATGGCCACGCCGCCCTTGGCGGTACCATCTAATTTACTGAGAATAATTTCATCCAATTGAGTGGCATCATTAAATAATTTTGTCTGTGAAAGAGCATTTTGACCTGTGGTTGCATCAATAACCATAATCACCCTATGCGGCGCACCAACATGTTTTTTTGAAACCACTTGACGAATTTTTTTTAACTCCTCCATGAGATTCACCTTGGTTTGCAAACGTCCGGCAGTATCAATATATAATACGTCGTAGGCATGACGCAAAGCCAAATCCATGGCTTCAAAGGCTACAGCAGCAGGATCTGCTCCGGCTTCTTTACAGTGAAAATCAGCGCCAACACGCTGCGCCCATACACCAAGTTGCTCGGTGGCAGCGGCACGAAAGGTATCGGCGGCGGCAATAAGTACCTTCTTTCCTTGCATACGATCTCGATGTGCCAATTTGGCAATGGTAGTAGTTTTACCGACACCGTTTACTCCCACCATCATAATAACTTCCGGCGGGTTAAAGGTACTGATACGTTTTGGCTTTTGAAAAATATTTTGCACTTCATCTTGCAGAAGTTGCCGAATTTCATGGGTTTGACTCAAAGAATTTTTGCGCACGCCATCTTTTAAGCGTTCGATAAGCTGCATACTGGATTCAAAACCAATATCTGCCATGATGAACAATTCTTCCAATTCTTCCCAAAAAGCGGCGTCAAGTTGCCCGTGAGAAGCAAAAAGTGCGTCTAATTTACGGGTAAATTGTTCTCTGGTACGTGAAAGACCGTCACTGAGTTTGACAAAAAGGCGATTGCGCTCATCTTCTTCGTCTTCCAATTCCAAGGCAAGAGCAAGGCGATATTGTAATTCGGAACGAAATTCCTCCACATATTCGTATTCCATGCGCTTGAGCCAATCTTGGAAATCTTGCACAAATTTGTGAGCTTCGTCGGGCTTGGCATCCAAAGAAATTAATAAATAAGAAAGACGCTCCCATAGTAAAGTTGAAGGAGTGTCAATATCTTGCAAAATGACGGTAAGCCATGCGGACAAGCGAGGCTCAACGGAACGCAAGGCAAGACTTAAGGCAGCTTTATCTTCGGCGGAAAAAAATTCTTTTTCCGACACGCTTTGAGTTTTTTGCAAAACATGGGAATCATTTATAGCACTGCTTTCTTGTATATTTTCTTGAGTTTGCGATGATACTTCTGTCTCTTCATTGACAACTGCTTGTACATCAGACTGCACCTCTGTTGTAGTTTGCACTTCTTCTTGTACAAATACTTCCGCTTGTACAGGAGCTTCTACTTGCGCCGGTACGTTTTCTTGC
>CAYJHV010000136.1:0-4832 GCA_964369825.1 uncultured Desulfovibrionaceae bacterium
AATAATGCCATCACCATAAGACCAATAATTTTTTTGTTTTTCATAATGTTCTCCAGTTTTTTTGTGTTGTGTTCAGTTATTGAAAGTCTGTCCGTGATTGGAGTAAAGTACACAAAGATTAAGAAAATATTAAGTTGCAAAAAATATTTATGTGGCTATTGCCTTAACTTATTCGAAGCTGAAAAACGTATTTTCATGCGTTTTTCAGCTTCGAATATATAGTAGGTATTTTTAGGGTAGGTAAAAAAATAAGGCACTCACATTTTTTGTAAGTGCCTAAAATTCATGGCGCGCCCAGGAAGATTCGAACTCCCGACCAAGAGCTTAGAAGGCTCCTGCTCTGTCCAACTGAGCTATGGACGCTTTAGAGTCTTGTATACTTTCGCAGCGTGGAGGTCAAGAAAAAGCTTTTCCCTAGGCGTATTAAATTTTTACTCAAAAAAGCAGTAACATACATTTAGCGACCATATCCATACACATGATTTCTCCCGTGAGGAACCGGTTTTGGTGTTTTATGTACCACATGCTTAACTACTGTAACTTTAGGTTTATTTTTTTGTGGCACATGCTTGACCACTGTCACCTTTGTTTTATTTTTGTGCGGTACATGCTTAACAACGTAATGATTTCTTGTAGGTGCATGTTTGACAACATAATTCTTTTTTTGAGCAGCACGATAATCTTGCACGGCGTCACGTCTTTCGTGAGCGATAATGCGGTCGATAACACCAAATACGCCGGCTTCGGCTGACGTGGACATGCCCATGGATACTAATACGGCTAACATAATAATAATTCGCATAATTTTCTCCTCGTTTTTCATTTCGTTAATGTTTGGAATTTAATTTCTTTTACACTCTTAATTTCAGCTTGTTATGA
Organism: uncultured Desulfovibrionaceae bacterium; assembly: GCA_964369825.1. GTDB lineage: Bacteria > Desulfobacterota > Desulfovibrionia > Desulfovibrionales > Desulfovibrionaceae > CAYJAD01. Next base: position 880 of record CAYJHV010000136.1, read on the forward strand.
TTGACGTAAAGCAATGAACGTGCCAAAATAAAAAAATGTATTATTACAAAATATTGTAGAATAAATGTTCTGTGGATACAATATTGAGTGTATGAAAATTAAACAAGATTTTTGTCATTGTATAAAAATTAAACATCTACATAAGCTTTAAGTTTTTTTCTTTGATTTTTTATTCCAATGGAATTATAATTAGTTATATAGTTTGATGACTTATTTTCAGCACAGTCTTTCATTTGACAATATGCTTTTACGTGCATATCTTGGTTTTGTCTTATGCACAGCAAAATTTAACACAGTCAAATATGCAAATTATGTCTATTCTTAAAAAAATTCTCGAAGTAAAAAATTCTTGTCAGCTTGCTCGCAGTGGTCTTGCCAGCCGTTGTCGCTTGGCTTTGCAATGTCTGCAAGAAGAGAAAAGTGCCGTATTATTGGTGCGCAATCGTGAAGAGCTGACAGCAGCACGGGGTTTTTTAACTTTATTTTCTGCAGAAATATCACATGCCGCTTTGCCTGTAAATGCTGTCCGTTGGCAATCATCTCTTTTATTTTTACCGCCGGGAGTGACTGCACACAGTGCAGCCATGGGTTTGCAATCTTCGTGGGCTGAGCGCATGGCTGTTTTTTATGCTTTGCAATTTAAACGCCCAAGTTGTTTAGTTCTTACGCCCGATAATTTACTCATCAAATATATGCCTAAAAATTTTTATGACGGACATGAATTGCACTTGAGTAAAGGGGCAGAAATTTCACCTGAAATGCTGGTGGAGCAAGCCATTGATTGGGGTTATGAGCGAGTACAAATGGTTTCTCGTGCAGGGGACATAGCCAGACGCGGCGATATTTTGGATATCTTTCCACCCGGTTATGAAAAACCTTTGCGTTTAGAATTTTTTGGTGACTTATTGGAAGATATGCGCCTTTTTGACGCAAATTCTCAGCGTTCCTTACAATCCATTGTTGAGGTAACTATTCTGCCACCCTTGCCCATTGCTGCCAGCGAAGGCGAAAAGGAAAAAGCACGTAGTCGCTTTGAAAGATTGGTACAAAAAGGGCTTCTTGATGAAAATTTTGCGCACGATTTTAAGAAAAATCTTGCCATTGGCGGTAATGCTCTCTTACCCGGCACATTTTATGATGCGCCCACAGTCATTGAAGAATGGCTCCCCAAGGATTGCGTGTGGTTGCTTCCCGGAAAAGCAGATACTCAAGAAGAAATCGAAAGTAGTGCCCGGACCCTTGCCGAACGCCTTGAAAGTGAAGACAGTGCCGTACCGCAAGCCGCTCGCATGGTTTTACGTGATGTAAATACCCTCTTTGCTTTGTTTGAAAGTGGCAAAACCTTGAGTATTTACCAAGAACCTTTAGTTATGGGTAGTATACAAGAAGGAGAGCAGGCAGGGAACGTCTTTGATTTACAAGAAAGACAAATACATAATTTCACAGAACTTTTTCCGCAAGCAGGGAGTACGGACAGACCTTGGCAACAATTAGTGGAAGGACTCAATATTTGGCAGGGGCAAAAACGCCAAGTTATACTTTCATTTGCCACAGAACGCAGTCGCAGTAAATTTTTAGCTCTTGCGGAACAAGACGGGCTTAAACCTCATTTACGTTACTCATTGCAACTACAAGGATTATTTGCACTTATTTCTCCTTGGCGTGGAGGTGCGGATCTTATTTGGGACAATGTTCGCATTTTAGGCGAAGATATTATTTTTCCCAAAGCAGAAAAGCGTGCGCATACCCCCGGCGGTGCCTTTAAAGGGCTCGATCGTTTTGATGATTTGTCCTTGGGAGATTTGCTGGTACACCGTGATTATGGTATTGCACGTTTTGCCGGTTTGCACCATATGCAACTTGGCGAAACAAGCAATGATTACCTGCTTTTAGAGTATTCAGGTGACGATAAATTATATGTGCCTGCCGACAGGCTTGCTTTGATACAGCGTTTTAAGGGTGGGGACGGAGCTTTGCCCACCTTGGATAAGCTTGGTGGTACGCATTGGCAAAACAGCAAAGATAAAGCTCGCAAAGCCATTGAAAAAATTGCGGCAGACTTGGTGGAAATGTACGCATTTCGCAAAGTTACCAAGGGCTTTAAATATGGTCCGCCCGATGAGCTTTTCAAAGAATTTGAAGCCACCTTTGGCTTTGAAGAAACTCCGGATCAAGCCAAAGCCATTCAAGATGTTTTGGAAGATATGGAAAAAAATCAACCCATGGACAGGCTTGTGTGCGGTGATGTGGGTTTTGGAAAAACAGAAGTTGCCTTGCGTGCCTCCTTCAGAGCAGCAGCGGAAGGGCGGCAAGTGGCACTTTTATGCCCTACAACGGTGTTGGCAGAACAGCATTATCAAACTTTTCGTCAACGTCTTGCGGGCTTTCCCGTGAATGTGGGATTACTCAGTCGCTTTGTTTCTAAAACAAAACAAAAAGAGGTACTTAAAGCCGCTTCCGAAGGTCATATCGACATTGTGGTGGGGACGCATAGGCTTTTGTCCAAAGATGTAACGCTTCCCAATTTAGGTTTGCTTATTTTGGATGAAGAACAGCGTTTTGGAGTGCGCCATAAAGAAAAGCTCAAAGCATTGAAAAAAAATGTGGATGCACTGACACTTACGGCTACGCCCATTCCACGCACTTTGCAATTGTCCATGTCCGGCATAAGAGAGTTGTCCATCATCGAAACTGCACCGCCGGAGAGAAAACCTGTTTCCACTGCCATTTTGCAGCGAGATGCCAAAGTTCTCAAAGAAGTCCTTGAACGTGAAATTAACAGAGAAGGTCAAGTATTTTGGGTGTATAATAGAGTACAAGGACTTGAGCGAGTAACAGAATATGTGCACAAATTAGTACCGACTGCCCGTATTGGCATGGCACATGGGCAAATGCACGAGAAAGAACTGGAAGAAACCATGCATAAATTTTGGCATGGAGAGTTGGATGTGTTGGTGTGTACTTCCATTGTGGAATCGGGGCTAGATTTTCCTCGTGCCAATACGCTCATCGTTGACCAAGCGCATATGTTTGGTCTTGGTCAATTATATCAATTGCGTGGGAGAGTAGGACGTTCGGACAGACAAGCGTATGCGCTTTTTGTGGTGCCGGAAGAGCATCGCTTGTCAGATACCTCTCGGGAGCGTTTGCGCATCATTCTTGAGTTGGATTATTTGGGTGCAGGTTTTCAAGTGGCCATGGAGGATTTACGTTTACGTGGTGCCGGCAATATCTTGGGAGAAGTGCAGTCAGGTCATATGACACGCCTTGGACTGGAACTTTTCCTTGAAATGCTCGAAGAAGCGGTCAGTCGTTTAAAAGGAACCCCTTCCGCAATCACTGTAGAAACGGAATTACATATAGGCGTACCGGCTCACATTCCCGAAAGTTATGTGCAAGACAGTAGAGAACGTCTAAGGTATTATAAATCCTTAACATCTGCCATGGACGGAGCAAAAAGAGAAGATATTGCGCTTTCCATGCGAGATCGTTTTGGGTTATTTCCTATGGAATTTGAAAATTTTCTTGCAATTTTGAATTTTAAGCAAGTTCTTGGGAAATTATGCGCTCAAAAAGCAGAAATTTATCAACATAAGGCGACAGTGCATTTTGCGAAAGATCAAAAAAGCATTGATGGTGATAAGTTAGTACAATTGTTGACAACAAATTCTGGTAAAGATGCGCAAAAAATACGTCTTATACCTCCCACCACCTTAGATATTACTTTTGATTCACAAACAAAAACCCTTGTGGAAAATATTCAAGAAACGGAGAAGATTCTACACCAAGTAAGCAGTAATAGCTAAAATATTTTTTGCAATTTAATATTTTCTTAATCTTTGTGTACTTTACTCAAATCACGGACAGATTTTCAATAACTGTACACAACACAAAGAAATGGAGAACATTATGAAAAACAAAAAAATTATTGGTCTTATGGTGATGGCATTATT
>CAYJHV010000137.1:0-4796 GCA_964369825.1 uncultured Desulfovibrionaceae bacterium
TAACATACCTTTCAAGTTTTAGCCAGAACTTTCAATTTAGATGCGTAAGCCCTGAAAAACATCTGGGGTAATATTGACACATATGGTCACAAAGGATAAATTACTATTGAAAATGAATCTTTTTTATAATTTAATGTAGCTTAGCAAATCAACTTTAAACAGCAAGGTGCAATATGCCGCAAGCAATCTCTGTTGTGATACTTTTAAGCTTTTGTTTTTTTACGGTTTCACCTTGTCTTGCCGTACCTGTTCCCAAAAAAGAAAATCTTTTGCAATTGGCACCGCAAGTTCCTTGGCAAGAAAAAGCCAAAGGACTTGATTTTGCCGAAATTCCTTTGGATTTCTATGGCGGAATCAATAAAGGAAAATTGCGCATTGCACGCTATAACCCACAATTTTTTGACTTTAGCTTACATAGTAAAGGTCAGGACAAAACCTATCCCAAAACTTTACTTCAATGGGCAAAGGAGGGAAATCTTACAGGCGCCATCAATGCCAGCATGTATTTACCTGATGGGCAAACCAGCACCGGCTATATGCGCAACGGTGAGTACATAAACAATGCCAACCGTGCCAAGAAATTCGGTGCATATTTTCTGGCAAAACCTAAGCTTTCCGACCTTGCTTCTGCACGTATTGTGGAAAAAAATCATCCTGATTTGGAAAAACTATTGGAACAATATGCTGTTGTTATTCAAAATTATCGTTTAATCAGCGCAAAACGCAATATTCTTTGGTCAAAAGGCGGACAAAAACACTCCATTTCTGCCGTGGGAGTGGATAATACAGGCAATATTCTTTTTTTACATTGTGCAAATCCTCTGGATGCTTATACTTTTGCCGAATTTATTTTGAAATTACCGATAAATATCAGCACAGTGATGTATGTGGAGGGCGGAGTCCAAGCCGGAATGGTTTTACGAGTGAAAAACGAAGCACTTTTTTTTGGAGGCAAGCATCCGGCAGAATTTTTTTTGGGTAATGTGGGCGTGGCACTGCCCAATGTTTTGGGTGTGAGCCAAAAAGATAGGAGTGTTTCTCAATAAATATGTAGCATACTAGACTTATTATGATTTTCTTATTTTATTCTGGACATAAGATATAAAATGCATTATAAGATTTTTGGCATTTAATTCTTTAACCTAAACCAAGAGGTATTTTTTATGCAAAAGTATACTTGTGAAGTTTGTGGCTACGAATACGATCCCGCTGAAGGAGATGAGCCGCACGCAAAACCCGGTACAGCCTTTGAAGATTTACCGGAAGATTGGTCTTGCCCGGTCTGTGGTGTGGGCAAAGATAGCTTTAGCCCAAGCTAACTGTTATTTATAGTAATTTTCAGGGGTAGTACATTTATGTACTGCCCCCTATGTTGTTTTAAAAGGAGATAAAATGCAACCGGTTGAATTAAAAAAAGATATTTATTGGATTGGGGCAGTAGATTATAATAATCGTGATTTTCACGGTTACTCCCTTTCGCCTCGCGGCTCCACCTACAATGCCTATATGATCAATGATAGCAAAAAAGTGCTCATTGATACGGTGGCAAAACACAGTTCCGGTACCATGCTCTGCCGCCTTGCCAAAATTTGTAAGCCGGAAGAAATAGATTACATTGTTTGCAATCATTTGGAGCTTGACCATGCCGGTGCTTTGGCAGAAGTTGTGGAGCACTGCAAACCGGAAAAGATTTTTATTTCCACCCTTGGCATGAAGTCCTTGGAGGGTTATTTTCCTGCTAAAAATTGGCCGATTCATGTGGTAAAAACCGGTGATACATTAAATATAGGTCAAAGAAATCTGCATTTCGTGGAAACTCGTATGTTGCATTGGCCTGACAGCATGGTTACCTATGCCGCCGAAGACAAAGTACTTTTTTCCAACGATGCCTTTGGTCAAAATATAGCTTCCACCGAACGCTTTGCCGATGAATTTTCACGTCCACAAATTATTCAAGCAGCCAAAGAATATTTTTATAATATCGTGTTACCATTTTCTCCCCAAACCCTCAAAGCTATTGAAACCCTTGCCGGGCTTGAGATTGATATTATCGCTCCCGACCATGGGCTTATTCACAGAGGCGAAGACGGCGTTGCTTTTATAGTTAATTTATACAAAGAACTTGCCTTGCAAAAAACTCAAAAACGTGCGGTCATTGTTTATGATACCATGTGGCATACCACTGAAAAAATGGCATTTGCCATAGGCAGCGGACTTGAAGAGATGGGCGTACCCATGCGTCTTATGTCACTCAAAGAAAATCATCACAGCGCAGTTATGACAGAGCTTGCCGATTGCGGTGCCGTGCTTGTGGGTAGCCCTACACACAATAATAATATTTTACCATATGTTGCTGCAATGCTGACCTATATGAAAGGCTTGCGCCCGCAAAACCGTGTTGCCGCCGCCTTTGGCTCTTATGGTTGGTCAGGTGAAAGCCCAAAAATTATCCATGAATGGCTTTGTTCCATGGGTATGGAGATGGTTGGTGACCCTCTCAAACATGCTTGGGGTCCTACCCACGAAAGCTTAAAAGCGTGGCATAATTTTGGTAAGTGCGTCGGCGAGGCTCTTATTAAGAAAATCGGTTAATCTTAAGCAGCAAAGCATACTTCTGTTTCAATTGATTGAAGGTAGTATATATATCTAAAATTTATGAAGATATGCTTGCCTTGAAATTATATTAATTTTTTGCTAATCTGGTACAAATGCCTTTTGTGCCAGATTTTTAAATGGAAAGAGGAACATATGTCGTTGAAAATCGCCATTCTTGCTTCCGGTACCGGAAGTAATGCCCAAGCTATTTTTGATAAGATTGAGCAAGGCGTGCTATCTGCCAAGGTGATGCTGGTCATCAGCAACAGACCGGATGCCGGTGTACTTTTACGTGCCCAAAAACACAAAATACCAACTCTTGCTCTGGATCATAATGATTATGCGGATCGAGAAAGTTTTGATAAGCATATGGTGCTGAAATTAAAAGAATATGGCGTTGAGTTGGTGGTGCTTGCAGGGTATATGCGCATTCTTAGCCCTTATTTTTTTTCAGCTTTTGCCGATATGGTTATTAATGTGCATCCGGCTCTTTTGCCAAGTTTTAAGGGCGCACATGGAGCCGCCGATGCTCTCGCCTATGGTGCAAAGCTAAGCGGTTGCACTGTACATTTTGTGAATGAAGAAGTTGATGACGGTGCAATTATTGCGCAAGCCGTTATTGCTGTATCTGAGGGCGAAGAAGCCGGTACCTTACAAAAACGCATTCAAAAGTTGGAACACAGGCTTTTTCCTCAAGTGATACAGTGGATTGCTCAGCAAAGACTTGTTAAAACCGGGCGTAAAGTGCAACTTTTGCCAAGCCCTGAAGTTCAAGATTTTGCTATAAAAAATGACATGTCTGCCATTTTTAATCCTCCATTGGAAAAAGGATTTAATTAACTGAGCAAAACTTTCGGTACATTACGCAAATACAACCTTTGTCGTAATATGGAGGGGAAAATGAGTATATTACCCGCTGAAAAAAAATTTGCCACAGCCACACATTGCAATATTCCCATCGGAACAGACGTGCAATGTATCTTTAACAATAACGCAAAACTTGTTTTGCGCTTTGTAGGCTATGAAGAAGACAGTTTTCTGCTCTTCAGGTTTCCCATCATTACGGGCATTGCCTCCTACCTAACACCCCATGCCCCCATATCCGCCGTTTTTAGTACCAGCGGTTATAATGTGGCTTTTAAGAGTAGTTTAAGCTTGGCACTTCCCAAGCAAAGACTTGGTTTTTTTCACTATCCCGATAAATTTCGCCTCTACGAAATTCGAGCCGGTAAACGCTTCGACTGCCTTATACCTACCGCCGTTATGCTTGAGAAAAAATATGTGGGCGTTATGCAAGATATTTCTCTTGTGGGCTGTAGACTCACTTTTGACGCTATTAGCGGTACGCCGCTACGCAATTTTGAGCAAGGGCAACGCATTAAAATTGAAATATGGGCTCCCAATGAAGTTTTGACCATTAGCACTGTGGTTATGCGTGTTTCCAAAAACTTTTCTCGAGTTACTTTGGGTTTAAGTTTTGGTGATTTGGCCAAGGAAGATGCTCAAAACTTGGAAGGCTTTTTACATTCTTTGCAATTTAGCGGGCTAACAAAAGAAGAATGATTCATTATACAATATAATGATATAATCCATTGATGACACAAAACTTATAAGCAAATACTTTAGTTTTAATGAAAATTTATAAAAAACACTTAACGGAGTATCAATGAAAATTTTTTCACGGTTCATTCCCATATTAATCATGGCAACTTTAAGCTTTAGTGTAACGGCTTATGCCGCTGCTGTGGCACCAAAACAAGCCGGAAAAGCAGAGGTAAACACCCCGAGCAATCCCGGGGCACGTTCAACAAATGTATCTGTACAACATGTGGGTATAGATACCATCGGCATCCATCTGTCCACACGCTTAAAAGAACTTTTTAATGCCAGCAATCTTTTCCGCTTACATGAAGGTGACGGTGCAAAAATAAGCATTATTGTCACCTCAAAAGCAGAATTTAAAGACCGTCCGCATGTGGGTTCAGTCTATTCTCTTTTATGGGTTTTCAGTAGGAGTAATAACCATCTTGGTTATTTACTTGCCAATGAAGTGGACGTTCTGAGTAGCGAAGATGTCAACGCTGTGGCAAGGCGCATTGTGGAGCGTACCGACGGTCTTTCTGTTAAATACGGATATTTATTTAAATAGTCGTCACTGAAAAACATAATAACAATCTAAAATTAAACAATTTTTTAGTTAA
>CAYJHV010000138.1:0-3170 GCA_964369825.1 uncultured Desulfovibrionaceae bacterium
GACAAGCTTTTAAAAATCGCTCAGCTTTGTATACAGAAACAATGGCAGTCACTTTGTAAGTTTCAGATGATTCACAAAACGTCATATTTTCCTCTAAGTGTGGTTTAATTCCAATTCTAAGTTCAGTTTCTCTTGTCTCAGCAAAAAAATAAACTATTTTTTTAGTTATTACCTCATTTTTTGTTTTTGTGAGCTCATCCCCTTCGGGAAAGAACTAAAAATTGTTTGCAAAACTAAACTTAAATTAACCATATAGAATCAAAGCATTTTTATTTACGAAGTAAATAAAAATGCGCATGAAAAGTTTTTGGGGGTGGGGGTCTGGGGGAGGAGACCTTTTTTCAAAAAGATCCCTCCCCCAGAAAATATTACAATTTACAATGGTCTGGCTGTCTTAATTATATTAATGTTTTTAGACGAAGCAAGGCAGTAGCCACAAAAGTTGACGAAACCAATGCGACCAAAAGTCAAGAATAGGCGAAAAAAAAATTACACATTACACCGCATATAATACCATTAAATTAATCTTTAAATGGTGACATTTCTCTTAATTTCGCCACAATGGGAGGCAATTCTTTGATGACAACCTTAACATCTTCTTCTGTTGTATAGCGAGAAAGAGAAAAACGTGTGGAGCTATGGGCATAATTAAAAGGTATGCCCATGGCACGTAAAACATGCGAAGGTTCAAGACTTCCCGAGGTACATGCAGAGCCGGAGGAAGCGCAGACACCAAATCTATTCAGCATAAGCAAAATGGCTTCACCTTCAATATTTTTGAAAGCAATACTGGAAGTATTGGGCAATCTATTTTGTACATCTCCGTTGATGCGGCTTTGGGGTATACTTTCAATGAGTGAATTTTCAAGCATATTACGTAAACGCAACATTTCCTTGTTATCTTTTTCATGGTTTTGCATGGCAAGCTCACAAGCTTTGCCAAGTCCGATGATGTAAGGCACATTTTCCGTACCGGCACGTCGTCCTCTTTCTTGATGTCCCCCACGCAAAATAGGGCGAAAACGTGTACCACGGCGAATGTATAAAACACCGATACCTTTGGGAGCATGGAGTTTATGCCCTGAAAGCGCCAAATAGTCAGCAGGGAGAGTTCTTAAATTGATGGAAACTTTGCCAACGGCCTGCACGGCATCGGTATGAAAAACAATGTCTTTTTCTTTTGCCATTTCAGCCATTTGCTGTATGGGATAAATATTTCCCACTTCATTGTTAGCAAACATAATAGAAACAATGGCAGTATCTTTGCGTAAAGCAGCAGCATATTCATCAAGGTCAACACGACCTTTTTCATCAACGCCAAGATAGGTTGCTTCATAGCCATTTTGCTCAAGGTATTGGACTAAATTTAAGATGGCAGGATGCTCTACTCTTGTGGTAATAATGTGTTTTTTTTGCGGTTGACTTTGCAATGCGGACATGATGGCAGTATTATCGCTTTCAGAACCGCAAGAAGTAAAGAGAATTTCTTCGGGATCTGCGCCAATGAGATTTGCCACTTGCTCCCTAGCATTTTTTACAGCTACACCTACGGCACCTCCGAAAGAATGCATACTTGAGGGATTACCGTAAGAATCGCTAAAATATGGGAGCATAGCTTCAACCACTTCGGGCGCCACACGAGTGGTGGCATTATTATCAAAATATATTGGTTTCGTCATTAATTTCATTTTAGACCTCTAACACAGTGATATTCTCATCCACAAGTTCACGTAAGGTTTTTTCCACAAGATTTTTAATGGTCACATCGCTGGAACGACAATCGGAACATCGTCCGCGCAAGGTAACATATACTTTACGTCCCTCCACATCCACAAGCTCCATATCTCCACCGTCAAGTAAAAGTTTTGGGCGAATTTCTTCATCAATGGTTTTAAGAATGAGTTGCATCCTTTGCACATTACTCATACGTGGACGTACAGGAATTTTAAGCTCTTCAAGTTTTGGTTTGCCAAGCTCTTGTGCCAAAATCGCATCAATTTGCTCGAGACAATCACCGCAAGCCCCGCCGGCCTTGGTGTAGTAGGTAACTTCTTCCACCGTCTTCAAATTGTTTTCTCTTATGGCTCGCAAAATTTGGGCATCGGTAATACCAAAACATTTACAAACTAACTTTCCTTCTTCATGGGCATGAGGTACGGAGGGTTCACCTCGATAATTGCGAACGGCAGCCTCAAGTGCCTCTTGTCCCATGACGGAACAATGCATTTTTTCCTTGGGTAAACCACCGAGACGTTCGGCAATATCTTTGTTGGTAACGGCAAGAGCTTCATCAAGTGTCATTCCTTTGATCATTTCGGTCAAAACAGAACTTGAAGCAATGGCCGAGGCGCATCCAAAAGTTTGAAAACTTGCGTCAAGAATACGATCATTTTCAACCTTTAGGTAAAGCTTTAAAGCATCGCCACAGGCAAGACTACCTACTTCACCCACGGCATTGGCATCACTTAAAGCTCCCACATTTTGTGGATTTATAAAGTGTTCTTGAACTTTATCTGTATATTCCCACATTTTCAAACTCCTTCATCTGATACAATTCATTGCACAGTGGCAACAAAAAAACAGTGTACACTGTACTTAATTTTTTTTTGACTTTGCCCATTTCTCTTAAAATACGCAAGGAAATTTATACACACATTCAAAAACAAATTAAGACAGCATTATCAAATTAAATTTCAATACTTTATTAAAATAAAAAGTAATAAAATCTACTTTAAAATATCACAACTTTCACCGACGCCATATTTTTGCAAATAATCATTCAAGGTAATATCCTTAAGAAAAGAGCGTAGATGTTTGTCAAGGTCTTCCCAAAATTGTCTTGCGGTACAATGCTCAAACCGTTCGCAGCTTTCTTTATTTTTTATGATACAGCTTACAGGAGAAATGTCACCTTCAAGATGTGTAAAAACATCTTCTAAAATTATTTCTTGTGGTTCCTTGGCAAGCTTGTAGCCTCCTGTTGCACCTCGAACGGACTTTAAAATTCCCAAAGGTTTTAATGAACGAATAATCTGCTCTAAATAGCCGGCAGAAATATTTTCTTTGGCTGCTAAATCTTTGAGTTGTACCAATTGCCCTTGAGGACTCGAGGCTAAACAGATAAGAAAACGTAATCCATAACGAGTTCGAGTTGAAAACCTCATGCATCC
>CAYJHV010000138.1:3270-4784 GCA_964369825.1 uncultured Desulfovibrionaceae bacterium
CCTCTGTCAAGATGATATATGCGTTGAATGCGTGTTGTACCTTCTGCAGCAAGCCCGGCCAGCACAAAAGCAGCACTGGCTCGCAAATCAGAAGCCATAACCGGTGCTCCCTTCAGAGCCGAAACACCACGTATTGTGGCAACACGTCCACTCACATGTATATCTGCCCCCATGCGCACAAGTTCAGGTACATGCATAAAACGATTTTCAAAAATACTTTCCTCAATAACTGAATTTCCCTTAGAAAGTGTCATTAATGCCATAAGCTGAGCTTGCATATCGGTGGGAAATCCGGGATAAGGTTTGGTTTTTATATCCGCTCCGCAGAGATTTTCCACTCCTTGCGGACAAAAAACACGAAGCCCCTCTTCTTTTTGCTCAAAGTGCATACCCATACTTTGCATTTTATCAATGACAGCCTTTAAAGCATTCTGCGGACAATTTTTTACTGTCAAATCCCCGCCGGTAATACCTGCAGCAACCAAAAAAGTACCGGCTTCAATACGATCCGGCATAATAGCATAACTGTCTCCTTCAAGCTTGCTCACCCCTTGAACACGAATACAACTTGTACCCTGTCCCTCAATATTAGCTCCGCAAGTTATCAAAAAATTGGCTAAGTCCACAATTTCCGGTTCTCTGGCAACATTTTCCAAAATGCTTTCACCTTCAGCAAGAACGGCTGCCATGAGCACATTTTCCGTACCGCCTACGGTGGGCATATCAAAGATTATGTGCGCCCCCGTAAGTTTTTTACAACTTCCTATTATATAACCGTCTTCAAGTTCAAATACCGCCCCCATCTTTTCAAAAGCTTTCAAATGCTGATCCACGGGACGGGCACCAATGGCGCAGCCTCCCGGTAAAGCAACTTTAGCCCTTCCGATCCGTGCCAACAAAGGTCCCAAACACAGTACGGAGGCACGCATAGTTTTTACTAAATCATAGGGAGCTTCTGGGCGCAAAGCATTGACCGTAACCTTAACCGTATTATGCTCAAAATGCGCTTCGCATCCTAAAATATTCAACAATTTTATTGTAGTATGTATGTCTCTTAAATTTGGAACATTGAGGAATGTGGTGGAATTTTCTGTGAGAATTGAAGCAAATAATATGGGCAGTGCGGCATTTTTTGAACCACTTACAGCTATTTTCCCTTGCAATGCAATACCGCCTTCAATAATAAGATTTTCCATATAGTACCTCGTGCTCATTTGTGTTCACTTCTTGTAAAGAATTTTTTGAAAAAAATCCATAGCAATTTACTGTAAATTCTCAGGCAAAATAATAATAATTTAATTAAAAAAATATCATTAAAAAAATAAAATTAAAAAAAATACTTACATGTGAAAAAATAAAAAATGAAAAAAAAATGAAAAATCATATAAATAGTTCTTGCCTTTGCCGGCGTGAAAGTATACATATTCCTGATGAGACGGCGGATGTAGCTCAGTAGGTAGAGCACCTGGTTGTGGCCCAGGTGGTCGTGGGTTCAAGTCCCATCATTCGCCCCA
>CAYJHV010000139.1:0-4754 GCA_964369825.1 uncultured Desulfovibrionaceae bacterium
TTTAAAACTGAATTAATCAGTGTTTTCTTAATATTTGAATAAAGCAAGGCACTAGATAAATCTTGGATATAAGTGAAATTTTCTAGCATAACAATAAATAAAGTAATTTATCCACAATAAGCATAAGTTCTTTATGTACGCCGTCGCTGTGCATAACCGATCCAAAGATACGTTTTTGTTGTTCTTTTAAAAGCTTACGGTCAATGGCTTTGGGCATGGGGACGGCAAGGGTGGTAGCAAGGCGTTCTGCCAATAAATAGCTTTGTGCTCCTTGTAAAAAAAGAGGTAGATATTCAGCCATGACATATTTTTTTTCTTGCCAAAATTCAAATGCTTCTTCAGTGGGCTTATGCGTCAATATGCTACATAATGCCGTATAAAGATTATTAAAAGCTCCTCCCGGCATACCTGTTCTCCAACCATATAGCCAAGGTGTGCGGCGAAAAAGTAAATGGTGTTCTTTTCCAAGCTTTAAAAGTTTTTTTACCCCATCAAGGGCAGCAAAGAGGAGAGCGGTATCGCTGTTCAGTGGCCAACGCAAAGGTAAATTTTCTATTTGCCATTCGGGGCTAATATTTTGCTGTGGTTTTTGCCCTCCAAGCTCTTGTAAAAGCATGGCAAGCCACGCATTGGCATCGGGTGAATTGGGTGTTTCCAAATGAGAATATGATAAAATATAACGTCCTTTACCATAATTTCCGGTGATAATACAAGGTTTTCCAAATAAAAAATCTGTGCGCATATTTACGCCATACACATCTTCCCATTCATCAAGTGTATTGGGGGGGAGGGTGGCAAGGTCAATATCTCCAAAATATAAATCATGTCCGGGGGCGGCATAGGAGGCAAGGACAGTGACATCTTTACCTTCTTCGGGAGCAAAGCGAGCAGGCCACCAAATGGGCAAGGAAAGCATGTCAGTTCCGGGACTTAAAGAATGTTTTTGAATGTTTGCCCGAACATGTCCGGAGACCAAATGTTGAGTGCGATCGGCGTATTGCGCTCTTTTCCACGGGCAAAGACCAAGACCGTGGTCATGGGAAAGACCAAGACCTGCGCCACCACAAAAGCCTAAATAATTTCCGCCGTCGGCAATATACTCTTGAATTGCCTGTACGCCTTTACTGCCAAGGTATTGATATTTAAGGCTCGCAGTGCCGCCGGGAACAAGTAAAAGTGTCGGCTTGCCTAAAAGCACTCCGTGGGTTATTTCATTGCAAGTAATAACTTTGTGCGTTACACCCATACCTTGGAGGGTATGCAGGGCCATAAGTCCCCAAATGTGTGACGCATCCCAAAGAAAATAAATTGAACGGTGCATATTCGCCTCCTTTGGCTGTAATATGTCACCTTTGTGGAGAAATCAAGATGGCAGATAACGCTTTGCCCAAGGGCTATGAACCGCATTCCGTGGAAGCGCATTGGTGTGAATATTGGGAACAAAATGCAACATTTACCGCTGATTTTTCTGATAAAGAAAAATCAAAAGAGTCTTTTTGCATAGTCATACCGCCACCCAATGTTACGGGAGTTTTGCACATAGGTCATGCCCTAAATCTGACACTTATTGATACTTTATGCAGACATGCACGCCAAAAAGGCAAAAAAGTGCTCTGGGTACCCGGTACCGATCATGCCGGCATTGCCACCCAAAATGTAGTGGAACGTGCCCTTGCCAAAGATAATATCAAACGCTCTGACCTTGGACGTGAAGCTTTTATTGAAAAAGTGTGGCAATGGCGCGAAGAATATGGTAATACCATTCTCAATCAAATCCGTACCCTTGGTGCGTCGGTTGACTGGAGTCGTCTGCGCTTTACCATGGACGACGGACTTTCCAAAGCTGTGCGTAAAGTCTTTGTGGATTTATATAATCAAGACTTTATCTATAAAGGTGATTATATCATTAATTGGTGCGCACGTTGCCATACGGCTTTGGCTGATGATGAAGTGGAACATAATAATCATAAAGGGCACTTATGGCACATTCGCTATCATATTGTAGGCGATGAAGATACAACAATTACCATAGCAACCACTCGCCCCGAAACCATTTTGGGTGATACTGCCATTTGTGTGCATCCAGAAGACGAACGTTATGCACATCTTGTGGGAAAAAAAGCCTATGTTCCAATTATAAAAAGGGAAATTCCTATCATTGCTGACAATTATGTGGATATGGAATTTGGTACCGGAGCTTTGAAAGTTACCCCATCCCATGACCATAATGACTGGGCTCTTGGGCAAAAACACAATCTGGAATTTATCCAAGCCATTGATGATATGGGTATTATGAAAGATGTGGCAGGACCATATGTCGGTATGCGCAAAAAACAATGCCGAGAAAAAATTGTAGCCGACATAAAAAATGCCGGCGATCTTGTGCTGGTGGAAGAAATCGAACATGCCGTGGGTGAATGCTATCGTTGCCATACGGTGGTAGAACCGCATGTTTCCACCCAGTGGTTTGTGGCTGCCTCAAAACTTGCGCCCCGTGCTCGTGCCGCTGTACCCAAGCTCACAGAAATTTTACCTAAAAACAGTGTAAAAACTTATTACAATTGGCTTGATGGTATCAGAGATTGGTGCATCAGCCGTCAAATTTGGTGGGGGCATCGCATTCCTGCATGGACATGCGAAGATTGCCAAGAGCTCATGGTCAGTACCGAAGATATCAGCATATGCACAAAGTGCGGCAGTAAAAATGTGGCACAAGATGAAGACGTACTGGATACGTGGTTCTCTTCCGCTTTATGGCCATTTTCTACCTTGGGCTGGCCGGAAAAAACAAAAGAGCTTGAAACATTTTATCCCACTTCCGTATTGGTCACCGGAACCGATATTTTATTTTTCTGGGTGGCACGTATGATGATGATGGGGCTGCACTTTATGGATGAAGTTCCCTTCAAGCATGTATTTTTACACGGACTTGTACGTGATGCCCAAGGGCGAAAAATGTCAAAATCCCTCGGGAATTCCATCAATCCTTTGGAAATTATTGATAAATACGGTTGTGATGCTCTTCGCTTTACCCTAGCATCTTCCACCACCATGGGCAGCGATGTGCGCCTTGCGGAAGATCGCATCGAAGGTTATCGTCATTTTATTAATAAACTTTGGAATGCCGCACGTTTTGCCCTTATGCATTTGACAAAAGATGGCAACGAAGTACCGCAAACTGTGGCACTTGAAAAAGTAACGGCCATGCATCATGTGTGGATATTGCATCGCCTTGAACATGCTAAAGAAGAAATGGAAAAATCCCTCAGCGATTATCGTTTCAATGATGCCGCTCACGGGAGTTACAAATTTTTGTGGCATGAATTTTGTGACTGGTACCTAGAGCTCATCAAAGCTGATTTGACAGACAATGCCGAGCCCACACGCAAAGCAGAAGCTTGTTTTGTGCTTTGGACAGTGTTACGTGAGACTTTGCTCCTCTTGCATCCGCTCATCCCCTTTGTTACCGCACAAATTTGGCAAGCCTTACCCGGTGGAGAAAATCAAGACATTGCCCTAGAACTGTATCCGCCTGCTCGCCCTGACTGCGTAAAGCCGACAGAAGCTTTACGTATGGAATTTATCCAAGAAGTTATTGTGGCTGTGCGTACCATCAGATCAGAACTTAATATAGCACCTTCCTTACGTATAAAAGCCATAATAAAAGCTGAAAATGAGGAACAAGCAAGTATTTTAAACGCTGCTAAAGATATGATTTGTAATTTGGCGCGCCTTGAAGAATTACATCTTGACAGCTCCATTGATGCACCCAAAGCCTCTGCGTCGCAAGTGGTACAAGGTTGTCAAATAATAATTCCGCTTTCCGGCTCTGTGGATTTGCAAGGAGAACTCACTCGCCTTGATAAAGAGATTGCCAAAATGGATAAAGATCTTGACGGAATAGTTAAAAAACTTTCCAATGAAAGCTATGTGGAACGTGCGCCTGCAGAAGTTGTGCAAAAAGACCGTGATCGTGCTACGCAAATTAATGATGCCCGCACAAAACTCGAAAATCTTCGTGCTCGTTTTCAAGAAGCACTGGAAGAATAAGTACGTTATTGATTGTTATTATTTTTTGTGGGGGGGTTGCTCTTGATTTGCGTAAAGCTCGCAAGCTCGCTAATGCAAACGCCTTCGGCGCCCCCACACACTTTCAAAACGCGCCCATTGCTCATCCCCATAGGGATGAGCCGGCAAAAATAAATTTATTTTTGTGTTGCTGAGTTGAGAAATTTTAAAATTCTAACAGCATTTAAAAATTAAAAACCTGCTCAAGAAAAGAACAGGTTATATAAAGAATCAAGTAAAATCTATTTTTATTCAATACAGATGTGCATTTTTACATATTAAATTTTTATTCAGAGACTTTTTCTTCTTTGTTCTCAGGTTCTGTGCTTGCGTCAGGTTGAGCGGTGCCACTTTGCCCTTCAGATTCTTTAGTCTCAGTTGATTTTTTTTCATCTGCATTAACGTTACTTTCAACGGCAGAGTCCGGCTTTGCAGAAGTATCACCTTGCTCATTATCGGATTTTGTATCTTCAGATTTTGTATCTTCATCTGAGTTTGTATCTTCGGGTTTTACGGGAATAACTGATTTGTATTCCACCTTTTGTTTGTTCAATTCCACAATAATAGCATCTGTTATATCTACAGATTTATCATAAGCAAGCGCACTTTCAGAGCTGACAATCAATAGTACATTATTTTTTTCGCGATAATCCTTCAAGGTTCGTATAACATGGTCATTCAAAATA
>CAYJHV010000140.1:0-4749 GCA_964369825.1 uncultured Desulfovibrionaceae bacterium
GGATTTTGTGGATGGCTTTCCGCAAGAAAGACCACCGTTTAGCAAAGTCAAAAAAAATATAACCCGAATTTTGTAGCCCACAAAATTCGGGTCAAACATCTTGAAATAGCTAGATAGTGTAAAATGTAACCTTGGGGAATACTTTTTGGTGCTAGCAAAAGTTCCCCTCCCCCGCAAAAAAGGGGGTGCTCTTTCAACTTGAATGTAAGAGCTGATTAAAGGCAATAGTTACAATAAATTATATCTACATTAATCCACAAAGGGTTTAGCCATTTCAAGTCCTATATGCAGGGCTTTTAAGTTATTTTCATGAAACATGCGAGCAAAGCGATTTTCAAGAACGCTTTCCGCAGCTTCGACAGAAATAACATTGGTTAAGGTGATCAGCGCACCCAGTACCACGACGTTAAAGGCTTGAGGTTTGCCGAGGCTATCCATGACGGCTTTATACATGGGCAGAGGTTTGAGCAGTGCATCTACCCTTGGATCCACATATACAAGATCACTGTCAAAGAGCACCAAGCCGCCGGGGCGTATCAAGGGCAAATATTTATTCATGGCTTCATTGGTTAACGCAACTAAATAATTAGGTTGTGTTACCTTGGGATAATAAATGGGACCATTACAAATTATGACGTCGGAGCGGGTGGCACCGCCACGGGCTTCCGGACCATAGGATTGTGATTGCAAAGCATTATGTCCGCCATAGGTGCTGGCAGCATCTGCCAAAAGAATAGCCAAGGAAATAACGCCTTGTCCGCCGGAACCTGACAATAAAAATCGTTGTGTTTCCATAACTTACCCCTGTACCTTTGCAACAATTTTTGCATATTCTTCGCAATATTCAGGTCTTTGAACATCTCTAAAAATGCCTCTGGCAATGAGTTCGGGATTTTCCTCTAATTTCTTGGAACCAAGGGGGGCGGTACCGTCTTTATAGGTTTGCATAATTTCCACTGCTCCGCCGATTTTATTTCTGCGTCCAAAATAGGTGGGACATTGCGACATAATTTCGATGACCGAAGTACCTTTATGCTCCATACCTTTTTTGATAAGTGATATGCATTCACGTACATGGAAGGTAGTTGTACGAGCAGCAAAGGTTGCGCCGGCACCAAGAGCCAGCTCCATGGTATCAAAAGCAGTATCAATGCTTCTATAGGGTGAAGTGGTGGCAAGCACTCCTGCACCGGAAAGTGGTGAATATTGTCCGCCGGTCATGCCATAAATACGGTTGTTCATGACAATGATGGTCAGGTCAATATTACGCCGACACGTGTGGATAAAATGGTTACCGCCAATGGCAGTAGCATCTCCGTCGCCCATGGGTACAATAACTTTGAGTGAAGGTTTGGCAAGTTTTAAGCCGGTGGCACAAGCCAAGGCTCTTCCGTGCATGGTGTGCATGGTATGAAAGTCACAATAGCCGGAAATACGTGCCGAACAACCTATGCCGGAAACCATACACATATCGGAGTTATTGATATTTTGCTCATCCACGGCATGTAAAATGCTATTGAGGATGGTACCGTGTCCGCAGCCGGGGCACCATAAATGCGGAAAGAAGAGCTCACGAATATAATCTCTGAAAGCCATATTAAAACCCCCTACCCTCAATGGTACGCATGACAGCCCCAATATCCTTGGGATTGACCAACATGCCGTCCATGCGATTTATTAAAAAGACACGTTCCGGATTAACCACAGCTCTTTTGACCTGTTCTTTCATATGTCCCATATTCATTTCCACCACAAAGATATTACGGGCACGTTTGGTTTTTTCTCGCACTATTTGCCCAGCAAATGGCCACAAGGTTTGTAATTCCAAAAGTCCCACACGATCACCTTTGTGCCGGCGAGCTTCCACGAATTCTCTGGCAGAGCGTGCAGCAGAACCATATGAAATGATAATATGTTCAGCATCTTTGAGGTGATATTCTTTATAACGTGCCAAAACATGCGCGCGATTTTCCACTTTGTCCACTAAGTGCTGAATGGCCGCCGTAACCACATCAGATTTTTCCGTGGGGAAACCGAAAATATCGTGATATAAACCGGTGACATTATAACGATGTCTGCCGCCAAAGTCGGAGAAGGGCAAACGCCCGTCTTCACGAGGTAAATAAGGGTGATAAATATAACCTTCTTTTACATTGGTTTGCAAGCGATCCACCACTTCTATTTCTCCGGGAGACGGAATAACAAGTTTTTCCCGCATATGCCCCACCACTTCATCCAATAAGATGATGACGGGTACACGATATGTTTCGGCAATATTAAAGGCTGCTATGGTAATTTCAAAGGTATCTTGGATGGAAGAAGCCGTAAGTACCACTTTGCTATGGTCACCATGGGTACCCCAACGAGCTTGGTTCACATCACCTTGGGAAACCTTGGTGGGTAAGCCGGTAGATGGTCCGGTCCGTTGCACATTGACCACAACGCAAGGGATTTCTGCCATACAGGCATAACCAATGGCTTCTTGCTTTAAGGAAAAACCGGGGCCGGAGGTGGCAGTCATGGCTTTTGCTCCTGCCATGGAAGCACCGCAAACGGCACACATGGAAGCGATTTCATCCTCCATCTGAATAAAAGTACCGCCTTGCTTGGGCAAACGTACCGCCAATTCTTCGGCAATTTCTGTTGAGGGGGTTATAGGATAACCGGCAAAAAAGCTGACTCCAGCATAGAGTGCGCCTTCAACACAGGCGGCATTTCCTTGCATAAAAGCTGTCTTGGCACTGCTCATTATGCCACCTCTTCTTCTTTGGAATTTTTAGTTTTTTGACTTTTATCTACGCTGACCGCAAGGTCAGGGCAATATAACTCGCACATACCGCAGACAATACATTTTTCCATATCATGTATGGCTTTTTCATTTTCAAGACTCAAAGCACCTTTTGGGCAAAAAGCCACACAGATGCCACAACCTTTACACCACGCCGTGTTAATGGTCACTGCCCCCATATACTTCTCCATGGGCGCGCCTTTCCTTATGACAAGGACGCTGTTAAAATTAATAATTTTTGCATTTTTTGCCTGTGACGCCATTATAAAATTATTTGCAAAATAAAAATCTTGCACTAAAAACTCTTTATTTGTATACAGCATAAGTGGCTGCTTGAAATCACAGCCACACTGACACAAAACATAGTCTTTTACAAGGCTTTTCAAAAAATTTTTTTTGTTTGTTTGAGTGAACACACAAGTTATTTAAAATTACTAAAAATCTAGGAGTTACAGTATGGGCGAAGCTATTACACTAAATGCAGATAAAACTTTGAATACACCGCATAATCCTATTATCCCATTTATCACCGGCGACGGAATTGGTCCTGATATTTGGGCAGCTGCACAAATGGTCTTTGATGCTGCCGTAAAAAAAGCTTACGCAGACGAACGCCGTATTGAATGGCTTGAAATTTTAGCAGGAGGTAAAGCCGAAGCCGCCACAGGAAAACCGCTGCCAGATGAAACCCTTGAAACCATCAAAAAATACCGTGTGGCCATTAAAGGTCCGCTCATGACACCGGTGGCCAAAGGTATTCGCAGTGTCAATGTGGCTTTACGCATACAGCTTGACCTTTATGCTTGCGTGCGTCCCGTTACTTACTTTTCACCTGTACCCTCACCTGTAAAAGAACCTGAAAAAGTTGATATGGTGGTTTTCCGTGAAAATACCGAAGATGTCTATTGCGGTCTTGAATGGGAAGCCGGCAGCTCAGAAGTCGCCGAAGTTATGGCGCTGGTGGAAAAACTCAGCGGAAAATCTTTGCGTACCGATTCAGGCATCGGTATTAAACCCATGAGCAAAACAGGTTCGCAACGTCTTGTGCGTCAAGCCATCAATTACGCTCTTGACAATAAACGTGACAGCGTCACCCTTGTACACAAAGGTAATATTATGAAATTTACCGAAGGCGCATTCCGCACATGGGGTTATGAACTTGCCGCTGCCGAATTTGCCGATGTTACCATTACCGAAGAAGAACTCAAAGAAAAATATGCCGGAAAAATACCCGCCGGCAAAGTGCTCATCAAAGACCGCATTGCCGATGCCATGTTCCAAAATATATTACTGTATCCAGAAGAATACAGCGTGCTTGCCATGCCAAACCTCAATGGCGACTATATGTCCGATGCCCTTGCTGCCACCGTGGGCGGTCTTGGTCTTGCGCCCGGTGCCAATATCGGCGATGGCTTTGCCATTTTTGAGGCAACACACGGTACCGCCCCCAGCGAAGCCGGAAAAAATACTGCCAATCCCGGTGCGGTTATCCTCTCAGGTGCCATGATGCTTGAATATATAGGCTGGAACGAAGCCGCTGCCTTGGTGCGTACCGCACTTAAAAAAACCATTGAAGCCAAAACCGTAACCCATGACCTTGCACGCCAAATGCAAGGGGCAAAAACGCTTTCCTGCTCAGATTTTGGACAAGCCATAGTGCAACATATGTAATATTGTCTTTAATTCCTTTTTTGTAGGGGAGGGGAAAACTTTTTTGCTTGCGCCAAAAAGTTTTCCCCTCCCCTACACCCCCTCCCCTTTCAAAACGCGCTCACGGCTCATCTCTAACGAGATGAGCTAATAAACGGCAATAATGCGGAATTGTTATAAATAGTCGTCCCTGAAAAACATGGTAATAACATAAAATAAAACAATTTTTTAGTTAAATTGCACAAATAAAAATGCAGGAAACAAGGGCACGAAGTGCACTTTTCCGGCATTTTTATGACGTTAAAACATGG
>CAYJHV010000141.1:0-4715 GCA_964369825.1 uncultured Desulfovibrionaceae bacterium
TCGGCATTTTTATTTGTGCAATTTAACTAAAAAATTGTTTAATTTTAGATTGTTACTATGTTTTTCAGTGACGAGT
The DNA here is from genome assembly GCA_964369825.1 of uncultured Desulfovibrionaceae bacterium. Lineage (GTDB taxonomy): Bacteria > Desulfobacterota > Desulfovibrionia > Desulfovibrionales > Desulfovibrionaceae > CAYJAD01. The sequence continues at coordinate 77 of CAYJHV010000141.1, forward strand.
AACTAACGTTGAGTTCTATGCTCTGAAATCGTTTGCCTCACCTCCTCATGTTGTTTTTACAAAAGCTTAACTGATTTTAAGTAACAATGACGTGGGGGATGCTGACAGGTTATTGATTCCAAATGTGTTAATAGTTTCTACTACTGAAAGTGAGTTACGCTATATTGATCTTTATTGGCAAAGTAATTTTTGTTCATCGTAAGCTATAGTTAAAATATACTTTTTAATTTCTAAATGACCTCAAATCACGCAGAGAACTTTATATCTTAATGAGACCTATTATCACAATGGGAATAAACGTGACGATGCTGATCTCATGATGAAATTAAAACTTTACTAAATGTAAAAGTCTTTGTAATGTTCTTCTTTGTCGTACCCCTTTAGAATCGCTAAAACATACAAATTGCCATGCAAAATACCTTTAAATATATAGTGAACTTTTTGTTAAAATCCACTTTTTTCTTATTGTTTTTTATTACTTATCATATGTTTTTGAACTCTGAAGACTGGACATATGCAGCATCGTCTCAAAAAAATCAAAGCAATCTTGATACAAGTACCAGTATGGATTTTTCTTTTTTTCGCAAAGGAGATTCCGGTCCTGTATTGTTGGTTGTTGGCGGAATCCAAGGTGATGAGCCCGGAGGATTTTCAGCAGCAACGCTCATTGCTACTCGTTATAATATAACGAAAGGGACACTTTGGGTGGTTCCCAATTTAAATTTCCCAAGTATCCTCAAAAGTTCTCGTGGAGTGCATGGCGATATGAATCGTAAATTTGCCAAACTTGACAAAAAGGATCCTCAATATACCATAGTTACTCGCATTAAAGAGCTTATTGGTGATCCAAAAGTATGTATGGTGCTCAATTTACATGATGGAAGTGGATTTTATCGTGAAAAATATATAGATAGATGGTACGGTCCCAAGCGTTGGGGGCAGTCAGTGGTCATTGATCAGCAAAATATGCCCATAATGGACATTCCTAAAGATATACAAAATGAGTATGAGTTGACAGATTTAGGTATTATTGCTCATAAAGTAACAGATGCTGTCAATAAACATCTATTAATACCTTCTCATAAAATGCATGTACATGATACGCAAACGGACAAGGGTGACAAGGAAATGGAAAAAAGTCTTTCATGGTATGCGGTGCGCCATGGAAAACCGGCTTTTGGTCTTGAAGCCAGTAAAAATCTTTCTGTGGTAAAACGTACTTACTATCATTTGCATATGATTGAAAATTTTGCAAAAACTTTGGGTATTGAGTTGATGAGGGATTTTGATTTGACCCTTGAAGGCGTGCGCAATGCCCTGTATAGTGATTTGAGTGTGAATTTTATGGACGGACGTATTACGCTTCCGCTGGAGGATGTGCGTAGATCTATCAATTATCTACCCATTGTTTCTAAAAATTCTGCACCTCAAACCTCAAAACCCATTATGGCAGTATTGCCCAAAAATAAAAAGCTCTATGTGCACTATGGAAATCGTATTTTGACCGTTCTCAATGCGGACGTACATGAATTGGATACCAGCATAACAGGGCTTACGCTAAATATTGACGGTAAGGAAACAAAAGTAAACTTTGGGCAACTCATAGCAGTAAAAAAATCTTTTTCGGTTTTGCCCATGCAAGATTACAGAGTCAATGCCATAGGTGTTCATTCCGGTAAAGCCAATGAAAGCGGCATGACTTTTACCAAGAAAAATTTTATTCCACGTTTTTCAGTGGACAACAGCGGCACCATTTTTAGAATTGAGACGTACAAAGGTAAGAAATTTTGTGGTATGGTGTTGGTGCGTTTTGCCAAATGATTAAGTTAATATTTTAGATATACAAGAGAGAATAAAATGCTTTTAGAAACACGCCTTGGGATTGAAAAACCACTTTTTCTCATGGACGGTACAGCCTTTATTTATCGTGGTTTTTATGCCAATTCCTCCTTGCAGCGTTCCGATGGTTTTCCCACCAATGCTTTGTACATGATTGCTCGTCTGCTTTTACGCATTATTCGTGAACAAAAACCCACGCAATTTGTTTTTTTCATGGACGGAAAAGGACAAAATTTTAGGCATGAACTTTTTCCGTTGTATAAAGCTAATCGTAGTGCAAGCCCCGAAGAACTTATACAGCAATTAGAGCCGATTAAGCGTATGGTGAGCAGTCTTGGTATTACTTTGCACGTTTCGCAAGATTGTGAAGCCGATGATTGCATTGCCTCTCTTGCCAAAAAATTCAGCTCACAAATGCCTGTCATTATAGTCGGAGCTGACAAGGATTTACGCCAATGTTTAAATGAAAGTGTTTGGCTGTGGGATCCTTCGGGAAAGGATGAAAAATTGCTTTCCGCAGCTGATTTTACACAAGAAACGGGACTTTCTCCTACACAATGGCCGGACGTGCAAGCACTCATCGGCGATACCAGCGATAATATCCCCGGCGTACCGGGTATCGGTCCCAAAACTGCTCAGAAAATTTTTATGGATTTTGCTTCACTGGAAGATATTCGTGATGGTTTTGAGCGTATGCCACCAAAGATGCAACAAAAAATGTCCGCACATTTGGAAGATATTTTTCTGTACCGAAAGCTGACCACCTTACGCACAGATTTTTGCCAAGAAATTCAAAGCGATAATCTAGCCGTTCAATCTTTGAATCCCAATGATATTATCAATATATTACAAGAATTTGAATTAACATCGTTGCGCCGTGAAGTGGAAAGTATGGTACGCAGCAATGCTTTTAGCGTAGAAATTAAATCTGCCTATGCAAGCACTTCCAAAAATGCGGAAAAAATAACTTCCTTAAATGCCGTGCAAGGTTCACTTTTTGGAAATACTGCTTCCGTGCATAAGCCGCATGTTGAAGCAGCAAAACCTGCTGTGTTAAGCGATATAAGTGACTTACCCCAATGTACCGGCGAAAATGTCGTCCTTTTTCCCGCGTCTTTTTATCCTCAAATGCGACATGAATCCGGCTATGTACTTGGTATGCGGCAAGAGCATTGGCATCTACCCCATATTACAGCAGAAAATATTGTATCTTGGCTCAAAGATGCCGCTTGTATCATTTCTCCCGATGTTAAATATATCTTAAGAGACAATGCCGCATGGTACCATCTTCCCCAAGAATTATGGTTTGATTTGGGACTTGCGGCCTACTTACTACGCCCTGAAGACAAAGACTATGCATGGGCACGTCTTTCTGTGCAATGGGCTGATTTCATAGAAGAAAGTGAGCACTCTCATCTTTGCAGCGTACAAGCTTTGAATATAGCCAAAGGGCTTGAACAAGAACTTAAAAAGCTTGGTCTGACAGAGCTTTACACGCAATTGGAATTGCCACTTATTCCTGTGCTTGCTCACATGGAAAATATGGGCATTGCCATTGACCAAGACGCTTTCAAAGATTTTTTGGGAGATGTACAAGCACAAATCGATGCTCGTACCGCCGAAGTTTTTGAAGCTGCCGGTACCACCTTCAATTTGCGTTCCGCACAGCAATTGGGAGAGGTACTTTTTTCCACCTTGAAGCTCAAAAGTAGCGGAAAAACCAAGGGGGGGCAACTTTCCACTTCGCAAGAACGTCTGGAAAAGCTCAGTGGTCATCCTGTGGTGGATGCCGTTCTGGAATTTCGCAAGTTGGAAAAATTGCGCTCCACCTACCTTGAACCCTTGCCACGACTTATGGATAGCAACGGACGCATTCACAGTCATTTTAATCAATGGGCAACAGCTACCGGACGCCTCTCTTCCAGTAATCCCAATTTACAAAATATTCCCATTCGTGGCGAACTTGGAAAACGTATGCGCACTTGTTTTGTGCCACAAGCAGGGCACGTACTTATTTCTGCCGATTACTCACAAATCGAATTGCGTGTACTTGCTCACATGTCCAATGATCCCGTTTTATTACATGCATTTCAAAATAATATGGACATTCATACCAATACCGCCGCACTCATCTACAATAAAGATGCTGCCGAGGTGCTGCCCGATGAAAGACGTAATGCCAAAACTATCAACTTTGGTTTAATCTATGGTATGGGAGCGCAAAAACTTGCTCAAGAATTGCACATCAGTACCGCACAGGCCAAGGATTTCATCGAGCACTATTTCAAACATCTTGAGCAACTCAAGAAATTCTATGAAAGCATAGAAAAAGATGCCAAAGCAAAAGGTTATGTGACCACCCTCACCGGGCGTCGCCGCCCCTTGCCGGACATCCATTCCACCAACAATATGAAATTTGCTTTGGCAAAACGCCAAGCCATCAACACCGTTATTCAAGGCTCTGCGGCAGATATTATTAAGCTCGCCATGCTGGAAGTAGCTCATGATACTAAACTTGCGAACTTGCAGGCAAAACTTTGCCTGCAAGTTCATGATGAACTCCTTTTGGAAGTTCCTGAAAATACAGCCGAAGAAGCCGCTCAACATGTATCCGAGCTCATGAGCAATGTACAACCGGATGCTCAAAAACTGCAAGTTCCTCTGCTGGTGGATTGTGGTATAGGAAAATCATGGGGAGCTGCGCATTAATTTCAAATTACAATGCCGTGTGGTCTGATAAATTAGACTAGTGCCTTGCTTCGTCCAAAAATTAAGGAAAAGCTGATTAAATAGAATTACA
>CAYJHV010000142.1:0-4687 GCA_964369825.1 uncultured Desulfovibrionaceae bacterium
TTAAACTGTAATAGCCAAACATGAGATAAATTACATTTTTTATGACTCACAGGAATAATATGATAACAGAAAGAACCTTCACAGCACTTGAATTTGATAAACTTCTTGAACAACTTGCCGCCAGATGTCTTTCGTCCTCCGGTAAAGCGCAAGCTCTGAATGTGCGTCCTTTTTCCTCGGCACAAGAAGCCACAGAGGCGGCACTGCTTTATGATGAGTGCCGCACTTGGAGTAGTTTAGCTCAAGGAGAAACTGACAAAAAAGCCTTTCGAATGCTGGCTTTTCCGGATGTTTCAGGCATCTTTCCTTTTCTGCGTGCGCCACATGCCGTACTTGATTTGGATGCCCTCTGGACTTTGCGGGATGTATTGCGTCTTGCTGAAAGCGCACAGCAATCAATAAACAGCTTTGCAAACTCTGCCACAGTAAACACCAAAGCTTGCCCGCATCTTTGGGAGCTTATACAAGCTTGTCCCTTACCTGAAGCATTAACCAAAGCTCTTGTGCGCTGTCTTAATGATGATGGGCACATACGTGACGAAAGTTCGCCGGAACTTCTGTTGGTACGTAGCGAATTGCGCCGTTTGCATCAAAATTGCTTGCGCAGGGTGAAGGACTTTGCCAGCGAATACAATATCACCCATTATATGCAAGATAATTTCATGTCGCTGGCCTCAGATCGTTACGTTTTACCGCTCAAAAGTAATTTTAAAGGGCGTTTGCAAGGTATTATTCACGATTATTCACAAACAGGTGAAACGTGCTATTTTGAACCCATGTTCTTGGTGGAAGTGAATAATAATTTACAAGAATTAAAGCGCAAAGAAAGAGAAGAAGAAAGAAAAATCTTAGAATTTCTTACCAATCTTACTCGAGAAGCCATAGCCGAAGTGCAAAACGCTTTGCACTTACTCACACGCCTTGATGTGCTCATTGCCCTTGGAAAACTTGCCGAAGATATGGAAAATGCCGGCATAAATTCGCCAAAACATACTTTTCATAAAAAAAATGCCCACAAAAAAGAAGTGCTCCTTCCTCCTTGCCAGCTTGTACATTTACAAGCCAGAAACAATGAAAATATCAATGACAGCGATATCTTTTTACCGGATGCCCGTCATCCGCTCTTGGCTCTTGCCGGCAGTGCTCAACCCATTACCATTTTACTGGAAAAAGGCGAACTTGGTCTTGTAATTTCCGGTGGCAATGCCGGCGGTAAAACTGTGTGCCTCAAAACTTTGGGACTTCTCACGCTTATGAGTATGTGCGGCTTTCCCATACCGGTAAGTACCGGAGCACGTTTGCCTGCATTTACACATATTTATGCTTTCATCGGTGATGCCCAAAGCCTTGAGGATCACGTTTCTACTTTTACGGGGCAAATCCGGCAATTATCCGAAGCTTGGGAAGAAGCCGGAGCGCATTGTCTTATTTTACTGGATGAATTTGGTGCCGGTACAGATCCGGCACAAGGGGCGGCATTGGCTCAAGCTGTGCTGGACGGTCTTTTGGATAAAGGTGCCACCGTCATGGCAGCAACGCACTTTCCGGCTTTAAAAACCTATGCTCTTAGCCGTGAAAAAGCTCGAGCAGCTTCGGTACTTTTTGACCCCAATACCAAACGTCCGCTTTTTTGTCTTGCCTATGACCAAGTGGGAGCAAGTCAAGCTCTTGATGTGGCCAGAGAACATGGTCTGCCCGAAAGTATTTTACGTCGTGCCGAGCATTATTTACTCATGGATGGAGAGGATACAGGTGCGCTCATCGAACGCTTAAATGCCCTTGCCGTGCGCAAAGAAGCAGAAATTACTGCCTTAAAGCAAGAGCATCAAGATCAAAAACGAAAAAATGAGCAATTACTGCGAAAACTTGAACAGGAACGCAGTAAATTGTATGCCGAAGTACGCACTCGTGCTACCGAACTTTTGCACGCTTGGAAAGCCGGCAAAGTTTCGCATAAGCAAGCATTAAAAAATATGTCTGCTTTACGTGCGGAATTGGCAGAAAAAAGCGATACCGACAAGAGTAGCAAAACCGTGACCGACACTTTACGGGTGGGTTCTGTGGTATTGCACAAAGTTTTTGGTAAAAAAGGGACAGTTTGTCAATTGGATACACGGAAAAATCGAGTACAATTGGATATGAACGGCGTAACTTTATGGGCAGATATGAAGGATTTGAACATTCCTTTACAAGCCCAAGGGGAAAAATCTATCTCGGAGCAGCCTGCCAAAAATAGCGGCGTTTTAACACGCTTAAATACGCAAAAAGAAAGTTTTGGCTCTCTGCTAAGCCTTGACGTTCGTGGTCAAAGAGCCGAGGTGGCACTTGCCAAGGTAAGTGAATTTTTGGATAAGGCCATTATGCATAGCCGTGAAAGCGTGGAAATTGTTCACGGACGCGGAACAGGAGTTTTACGCAAGGAAGTTCATAATTTCTTGCGCTCATTTCCGGGTATTGAAAGTTTTACCTTAGCTCCCGAAGATCGAGGGGGAGATGGTATGACCATTGTGCATTTACGCTGATTTCAACCCTCAGAAAGCATTGAAACTTTTGTACAATATTTTCTTTTGTGATGGGGGAAGAGGAACTTTTGCGATTACTCAAAACTTTGGCCAAAAGCTTCCCCTTCCCCCCTCAAGAAAAAAATATCACTATTTTTGAATAAAACATGGATAAACTTTAAACATCTCTGATAACTTTTGAAGGAATAATTTTTGCTGCTCTGATGGCAGGAAGAAGCGTTGCCGACAAGGACAAGATTATCACAATGCCAAAGCCCATAGCCACATGCATAAAGGGAATGGTACAAATCTCTTCAAGGCTGTTTTGTGTGCTGTCTTGAAAAAGGTAATCTATAAGATATGCCGCAAAAGAATACAGCATTGTGGCAAGGGCAGAACCCAAAAGGGCTGTTGCCAAGGATTGAAAAAGCGGAAATGCCATGATGGAAAATTTATCGTAGCCCACAAGACATAATATGCCTAAATAACGTTCTTTACGCCGCACCGATGCCAAGGCGTGGCTGGCGGTGGAAGCTAAAAAACCAAGGGCTGCCGTTGTTCCTATAAGCCCAAAAATAAGGTTTAATGAGTTATTTAAGGTACGTACAGTAGAAATCTCTTCTGCCTTGGTATACACATCTACATTATGAGAATTAAAATAAGTGCGTAAAGCTGTAACACCATCAAGATTTTTGGCATATAAACGAAAAGAAGGATATATTCTGGCATCTTTTGGCGGTTCTTCTCCGGTGAAACCTTGTGCTTGCGATAAACGTGCATCGCTTTGCGGCATACGTCCGTCTCTAAAATTTTCTGTGGCTTCCAAAAGTATTAATGGAACAAAAGCCACTTCCCTTTGCTGTACTTCCAAAGGTAAGACAGCTTCTACCCAAAGGGGAATTTTAGCTTTTTGTATCTTTCCTTTATGAGTTCTTTCCACATAGCCATCTAAAAACATATGTTCTTTTGCTTGTATGCGTTCAGCAGCTCTTGCGGAAAGCGTTATGGAAAAGGCGGTGACCGGTACGGTTTGTTTTTGCCCTTGCGGCTTATACGGTGTAAGTAATATATCGCCTTTTCCTGTGGGCTCAAGGGAAACATTAACTCGTTTAAATGCACTGGTTTCACCCTGCAAGGCAATGGACATGGTGGCAGAAATGGAACGTGTTTTGGGCATAACAAAGCCCACATGCGGATTATTTTTTAATTCTTGCATGAAATCTTGTGTATAATGACCGCTGGAAACAGGAATCACTTCTAAATTATGTGGATTATTTTCTAGTCTTTCGGTCATGGTGGTAATAATACCGTATTTTACACCATATAAAATAAGCAAGGGCGTAAGTACTGCTGCCAATGAGAGGACAGCACATGCCGAAAGCAAGGTTTCATGACAATAATCTTTAAAGGCAAGGGTGCAAGCTTTAACTATCATATGAGGACTCTTTTTCCGATGCTGCAAGGAATTGACGCACCAATTCTTGTTCATCTTCCGTAAAGTTAAAGCTATTTTCAGGAACAAGATTATGTGTGGCTATGTATGCATGTATACAGTTTTGCGCTGCCTGCGGCTCTTGCTCCGATTCTTGTGTGCTTTTCACAGTGCGGGAAATTTGAGCTTGTACCAAACGAAATCCCACAGACTCTGCCATGTCAGGTGCGTGGCTTACCATGACTACGGCAATATTTTTTTCCTTGGCCATATTTACCAATAACTCCAACACAAGTTCTGCATTGTAAGGATCAAGGGAAGCCACAGGTTCATCGGCAAGAATAAGCTTTGGTTCGTGCACCAAGGCGCGTGCCACGGCAAAACGTTGACGCTCACCCACCGACATTTGCGCCGGTTTTTTTAAAAGCAGATGTTCGATATCCAAGGCACGAGCTAAAATTTCAATGGATTTTTCGTGGGCAGGTTCAAAACAAGAAAGTAAAATATTGTCATAGCCATGCAAGAAAGGCAAAAGACCGCCGGTTTGCAAAATATAACCAATATATTTTTGTCGTATTTGCGCAAGTTTGGTTAATTTTTTACTCTTCCAATATGCCAAAATATCCAAGGATCTCTCTTCGGGGCAAAATAAGAACATGCTCTCAGCATAAGTATGTGACTGTGCATCCGGAGCCAAAGAGGTGGAAAGCAAATCAAGTGCCGTACTTTTGCCGCAGCCGCTTGGACCGACAAG
>CAYJHV010000143.1:0-4663 GCA_964369825.1 uncultured Desulfovibrionaceae bacterium
ATGAACATTGTACGCACTTTTATTGAAGAAAGTGCGCACATGGAACTTCTGCGTACCATTTCTTTCTATCCGTTTAAGCTATCATATTTTATTCTTATATATTAAATTATTAATCCTGTTAGGAACAATGTATTCACATAATAACGAACATTGTACGCACTTTTATTGAAGAAAGTGCGTACATGAAAAATTAACAAGTACCATTTTCCTCGAGGTAAGTTATTAATTAATGGTACTTAGCTCAGTTTTGAACAAATGAAACACAAAAATATGAACATTTTACAAACATTTTTAGAGCAGAAACATTAAATTTATAGATAATCAAGTCATATTGTGTAAAGATTAATATAAACGTATATTTAGATGAATTATGTTGTCTAAAAAAAAGTATTGTAACTTGTCATGCTTTGTCATATGTAAGCCATATGACATTGGGGAGTAGCATGACACAATCAGTATCTACAAAAGTGGTTCTTGCCACACGCAATGCGGGTAAAATCCGTGAACTTGCACAGAATTTGGAAATTTTTGGTCTTGAAGTTTTAGGTCTGGATACTTTTACAGACCTTGATGACGTAGAAGAAACCGGCAAAACTTTTGAAGAAAATGCTTTGCTTAAAGCTAAGTATACCGCCGAAAAAACAGGCTATATATCCATTGCCGATGATTCCGGGCTTGAAGTGGACGCTTTAAATGCAGCACCCGGTGTTTATTCTGCTCGCTACGCCGATGATGTACCTTTTCTTGAAGGCGAAAGTAATGATGAAAAAAATAATCGAAAACTACTCAGTGAGCTAAAGAATACTCTCGAAGAAGATCGTGGTGCTTGCTTTGTGTGTGTCATGGTTGCCTGTAAACCTTCCGGTGAAAATATTGTAGTACGTGGTACATGGCAAGGACGAATTTTAGAGCAAGCCCAAGGCGAAAATGGTTTTGGCTATGATCCTATTTTTTTTGATATTCAGTTACAGCGCTCTGCCGCAAGTTTAAGTAAGGAAGAAAAAAACTCTCGTAGCCATAGAGGTGATGCTTTAAGTAAACTTCTGGCACAGTGGAATGATTTTTATACGGGAATGAATAAATGACCGGAAAAGGTATAGGGTATAGCTGTGCCATTGGTGCAGTTTTTATTTGGGCAGGAAATTTTGTCATCGCAAGGGCAGTAGCTGAATACATCGGTCCCATACAACTAAATTTTTGGCGTTGGTTTTTGGCTTTTTGCTGTGTTTTTCCATTTGCCATAAGTACTTGGCGTGAAAATTGGCCGGATGTAAGAAAGCATCTTCCCTTCATTTTCATTCAGGGGCTAGTAGGTGTAGCTCTCTTGAATACATTTTTTTATCAAGCCGGCAATACCACCAGCAGCATAAATATGGTGCTTTTTGTTCCGTCAGCTCCCATTACTATTTTGCTTCTTTCAAGATTTATTTGCGGTGAACGCATACCCATCAAGAGACTTATTGGTCTTGGTGTTATTTTAAGTGGGCTTATATTGCTCATATCGCGAGGAAAATGGAGCAATCTTACCGGTTTTAATATTCATATTGGAGATTTATGGAGCATAGGTGGAGTTATGTGTTTTGGAGTGTATACATTCCTTGCTCGTTACCGCCCACAAAATCTTCCTTTATCAGTCCTACATACAGCAATTTTTGCTGCCGGTTTAATTATAAGTTTACCGGCATTTATGTTAGAAATGCATTATGCCACGCCAACAGTTTGGAATACCGAAGTTATTATCAGTATTGTTTATTCAGGTGTTGGCTGTTCGTGTATATCCTATGTTCTGTGGACAAAAGCCATTGATAATATAGGACCGGTTGTGGCGGGCATTTTTTATTACTCAATCCCCCTCTTCACAGCATTTAAAGGAGTGCTTATATTGGGTGAGGCAGTTACCCTGATTCATGTTATAGGCGGAACATTGATGCTTATTGGCATTGGTCTTGCTAGTATGCAGCCGAAATTACATGTTAAAACTTAGGGTAATTTTTCTTAAACCACATTAAAAATATAATAATTTTACGGATTAAATTTTAAAGTACTAATGAGACAAAAAGAGTAGCACATGAAAGAACATTACATTATGAACAATGGCAAACTTGTTTCCACAAAGCCAACGTACACAAAATCCATTTTTAATTTCACCTTAATGCTCTTGTTTATAGTAGGAGCAGGTTATGCGGGGTATTACTTTACTTGGAAAAAATACGCTTTACCTGATCGTTCTCATGTAGTCAGTCAGGAGCAATTTAAAAAATACAAGGAGATGGAGCACAGCCTCAATGCTGCATTGAAGAGAGAAATTATAAATAAGCAATATAATCTTGACCATGATACATTAAAAGTAGTCCTCAATGAAATCTTTCCCAAAAAAAATATGAGTGAAGAGTTGAAAGAAAAATATATCAATTCTGCCATTAAGTGGGGGGCTCATTATTCAATTCCGCCATTACTTATACTCAGTATAGCTTATAGAGAAAGTCTTTTTGATGCCAGTCAAGTATCTTCCGCCAATGCCCGAGGTCCCATGCAAGTTATTTATAAATATCATGCCGATAGAATGACAAAGATAGGAAAAACCGAAAAAGATTTACATGATGTTGATACCGGCATTCGTATTGGAACAGAAGTTTTCCGTGCCTTTTATGATTACCACAAACAAGACATTTTTAAAGCCATGATGAGCTATGTTGGCGGCAATCATCGCTCTTATGCCGAAGACATTATGACTCGCTATTTCAGAGCAAGAATCTTTGTTCAAGACATACAGAAATAGTGATTAGTTGCTAGTGATTAGTGATTAGCGGATGTAGGTTTTTAAGCTATCAAACAAACAAAAAAAATGTTAAGCGATGGAATTTTGAAATTTTCTTTAGCTTTTTATTTTACCAGCCACTAACCACTAACCACCGCCCACTAAAAATTAACCACGCATAAACGGCTGTACTTTCTCCGCAATACGTAAGCATAATTCAGCTTTGTTGAGCGTATAAAGATGAATGCCGGGAGCGCCGCCTTCCAAAAGTTTGCGAATTTGTTCCACCGTAAAGGCAATGCCAAGCTCATGCACGGCAGCATCCCCACCATCTTTATGGGCTTGCTCAAGTTCCATATACAATTTGCTCGGCAAATTGGCGCCGCAGAGGGAAAGAATTGTACGTACCGAAGCGAGGCTTTGCACAGGTAAAATGCCGGGAATAACAGGAACATTAACATTTTTTTGGCGCAATGCGTCCACAAAATCAAAGTATTCTCGCACGTCAAAAAAAACTTGCGTTACTACAAACTCTGCACCGGCTCGAATTTTAGATAAAGTATAGGCACGATCGAGGGCAAAGGTAGGGGATTCCGGATGGGGCGCAGGGTAACCAGCAACACCGATACACATTTGCGGTGCGACTCTTCGTATGTAGCGCACTAAATCTTCTGCCACCCGAAATTCGCCTGAGGTGAATTTTTGAGCATCTTCTGCCGAAAGATTTTTGGGGGGGTCACCACGCAAAGCTAAAACATTCTCAATTCCGATTTCTTGAATTTTATTGAGGAAAACATTAAGCTCCGCAGCTTTTGCGCCAACACAAGTTAAATGTACCATGGGCTCAAGCCCCATGGAATATATGCGCTTTGCAATTTCAAGTGTATTGTCCTGAGAGGAGCCTCCGGCACCATAGGTAACCGATGAAAAAGCCGGTTTGAGTTGTGCAAGTTGTTCAACACAAGAAAAAAATTCCGGCCACTGACTACTTTCCTTGGGAGGAAAAAATTCCAAAGAAAAAAATGGAGACTTCTTATCTTTTAAAATTTGGCTAATTTTCATCGCTACCTCATTGTCATTGAGTTATTATATAATATTATCATATGGTCTTAATGCCCACAAACTTAACATACCAATAAAACATTTTGTGTCAATCTAATCTTTATGCTGCATAGCATTGCAATGGTATGCGTATCGTATAAGTCAATAAATAATTGAGAATTACTAAGAGCTTATCCGTAAATAACGTATCGTGGACGATTACTGCGTCAAAGCACATTTTTCCTCAGGTCGAGTACCAAAAGACGTACACTCCCTTCGTAAAAATGCACTTTTCCTTGTACTCGCCTCACGCTACATTTATTTACGGACAAGCTCTAAATTTGTTTTTGGAAATGATAAAAATTTAATAAAATTTATATTTTATTATTACACAGAGTTAGCTAAGGTTGTTTGAGAGTATTCAGTAAAAATAAACGACATTTTGCAAAAAGCCTTAAGGAAGATCATCATCCTTGATGGCGGCAGTGGGTAAATGTAAACTTTCCGGCAATGCTTTGGCAGCTTGCGTGAAAATATTGGACAAAATACTGTTGGAGACAAGCATACCACTGCGTGTGAGGCGCAAATAACCATCTCTGATACGAATAAAACCGTTTTCGTGTAAGGCTTCAATGAGCACTTTGTGATCCTTCATGAAATTACGCCCGGTTAATGCGCGGTATGCTTTGAAGCGAAGCCCCCTTGCGGTACGTAAACGCAACATTACAAGCTCCAAAACTCTTTCTCTTGGAGTGAGCACAACGGCGTGGGCATCAAGATTTTTGTCAAGCACAGCCTTTGTCCAGGCAGGCAAGTCATAAGGATTTGTCCAGCGCTTCCCTTGCACTGTGGAAGTGGCAGAAG
>CAYJHV010000144.1:0-4658 GCA_964369825.1 uncultured Desulfovibrionaceae bacterium
AAGCAAGCTACTGGTAGCTTGTAAATTTCAGCATGTTTTTCAATAACGACTAAGTAAAACAAAACACGCAGAAAAAGATAAATGGGGTAAGTCCTTTTTACAAAATAAAAAGTTCTTCCCCCACTTTCATAAAAACACGTCAATTACGTAAACAATTGACTATTTTATATTATTTAAAATTAAGCCTGTAATATGCTCTCCACAACTAAATTACCCATTTGTGCCGTACCCACCAAGGTTTTGCCAACTTCCATAATATCGCCGGTACGATAGCCTTGCTGCAAAACATGCCGCACGGCATTTTCCACAACAATGGCTTCATCTATGGCGTCAAAAGCAAGACGCAGCATCATGGCAGCGGACAAAATAGTAGCAAGAGGATTGGCTTTGTCCTGACCGGCAAGGTCTGGAGCGGAACCATGTATGGGCTCAAAAAGACCGGGTGCTGTACTGCCCATGGAAGCGGAAGGAAGCATACCCAATGAACCGGTAATGGCAGCGGCAGCATCGGAAAGAATATCACCAAAGATATTTCCGGTAACAATGACATCAAATTGTGATGGGTCATAAACAAGTTGCATGGCGGCATTATCCACGTACATGTGAGACAATTCCACATCAGGATATTCTTGATGCACTTCTGTAACAATATCACGCCACAAACGTGAAGATTCAAGCACATTGGCTTTATCCACAGAGCATAGCTTTAAACTACGTTTACGAGCAGTTTGAAAACCAACGTGGGCAATTCGACGAATTTCGTCTTCATCATAAATCATGGTATTAAAACCCACTTTTTTGCCTTGGCGTTCTTCAATGCCACGAGGTTCACCAAAATAAACATCGCCGGTAAGCTCACGAATAACTATTAAATCAAGACCTTTAGTTGCCGTATCTGCACGCAAAAGACAAGCTCCGGCAAGCTCCGGAAACAATGTGGCAGGACGCAAATTAGCAAACAATCCCAATTCCTTACGGATATTCAACAGACCTTTCTCCGGACGAGCATTGCTTGGTAAATTGTCCCATTTGGGACCGCCCACAGCACCAAGGAAAACAGCGTCTGCTTTACGACAAGCATCAAGAGTTTGTACCGGCAAAGGATCGCCGCTTTGATCAATGGCAGCACCGCCAATGAGTGCTTCTTCAAAACTAAATTCATGCTTAAACTTTTCTGCCACGGCGTTGAGAACTTTTTTTGCCTCAGCCACAATCTCAGGGCCTATGCCGTCACCGGGAAGTATGCAAATATGCTTTTTCATAAATAATCCTTAATAATTTTAAAAATGTATTTGGTACACTGAAATTTTATTTTACATTTATATAGATGGTTTGCACATCCAGCGCATTATGAGTTGAGCCGCCGCCTCAACCATCACCCACAAGCAATCCCGTATTGACTTCCAATGCATAGGTTCCGGGTTTAAAAAATGTGGCACGAGCTTGAGGATATGTACCGTTAACAACGTAATCTGCTTCGGAATTTTTCTTACTGCTAAATTTTACACTCATGGCATTACGTGTGGCAAAATTTTTGGGTACAATATTCCATTTAATGAAAATGGTTTCATTAACTTTTGCTTCATGCGGATAAGACAAATGCACCTGAATACCGCCGGTATTTAAATTCAAAGTATCATCTTGAGCAAGAGCAAAAGCAGACATCGCCAACAAAGTAAAGACCGTGCCGAAAATGAATGTTTTATGTATAATATTTTTTTTCATTATAATACCTAACATTTACTCCGTCATGGGTTCTGCCACAGGAGGTGCTTCTTCAAGCAGCGGCGCAGTACCGCCCTGCCCTGTGGATTGCCCGGCAGGAGGTGTTATCGGTTGTTGCCCTGTTTCAGGAATTGCCGGAATAGCAGGATCTTGCGCCGCCGGATTTGCAGCCGGAACTTCCTGTGTATTTACCGTATTTCCTTCTTGTGCCTTAGCAGGAGACGTTGGTAAATCTGCCTTGGGCATTCCAAAAATTGCCGGTACAGTACCAAGTCCGGTACCTTTTTGATGATATTTGGTGTAATGCCCTACCAGCGAAGGTGCCACAAAAAGTACCACCGGCTGCACCACCAAAAGACTGAAAAGTGCAATAACGAGCACAGCACCTTGTGCATGTATACGCTTGGTAAAGCGAATTAAAATAAGTGATGAAATAATGAATAAAGCGGAAAGTATGGGCAAGCCATAGATATTTTTCAGCGATTGCGCCAATTGTGCCGACAAATAAGGTTCCCAATAAGTGGCAATGGCAGGAATGCTGAAAATGGTACACGCTATACCGACAAAAAGTAACATAAGAGCAAAGAATAAAAAGAAAAGACTGCTTCCTTTATTACCTAAATTAACCACTACTTTACCAAGGATAAGCCCTACGATGGGCAATAAGGGCAATGCGGCAAGAGGAGCATCATTTTTTTGCAAAATAAGTATTGCGATGCCGCAAAACAACGTAAGGTACAACCAAGTAGGTCCGGAATTGGTGGTACGAGATGCTTTCAAGCTTTTCAAGGTATTCTTAAGTATAGTCAACCACGGTGAAAAAATAGGAGCAAGAATCCAAGGTGCAAGTCCGCAACAAACTATGATTAAAGTCCACCAAGGTAAAGGTAATGGCCAATAAGGTGGCATAAAAGGTGCTATGGAAGCTTTCATGATGCTGTCAAGGACATTGGCATGTTGGCTGGTAAGGATAACAAGCACCATCCAAACGGCAAAAATCAAAACTAAAAATCCAAAACCTACCACTGCGTCCAATTTGTGCGCACGATGAATATCAAGACGCCATAAAATCAATAAGATACTTGCGATAAATGTGACCCATAAAGGGAGGAAACCACCGCTTAAAGTGGCAAGAGCTAAAAAGGTAAAGCCAAAAATAAATGAAAAAGGAGCTGATTCCTTTGTCCAACCTCGATACAATAAACCAAGAGCCAAGCAAAATAAGCTCATGCTCAGAATTTCAGGTTGTGCCATGTGCAAAAAAATCACAAATAACGGACAGGATAACAGCAAAAGAGCAGAAGCGAAGGCACCGTTCTTACTTAATTTAAGACAAGCACCAAAAATGTAAACACTGTAGATGGCAATAAAAGCCGTTATGGCAGAAAGTACCGGTAAGAAAAGCGTTTCAGGCATGGGGATAAAATCTACCAAGGTCATGAGCCAATAATAGGCAGGATAGGCAATGCCCAAGGTATCGGTAATAGGCGGTAAAAGCCATTGCTTACTTTGTTTTATCTGCTCAAAAAGCTCTAGATGCTGCAATTCGGACGGAAAATAAGTTGAAGGCAACCAAAGACTTGCGGCGGTATGCAGTACAAACAAAAAGAATAAGTAAATAGGCGCAAATCTAGCCATATGATTAAACATTTTTGCGGCAATTCCAAGTTCGACAAGCTCTGCCGACTGTTCTTGCGGTGCTTCTTGCGCCTGTTCCTCGCCCTGTTCTACATTTTGCCCTTCCATCAGCCCTTCATGGCTTGGGGCATGGGCAGAAGCTACCTGTTCACGTGCGGAAGCGTTTTCGGGAGCAGCATTTTCTTCAGAAAAAGAAGGCTGCACACGAATGGGTGCCGTTCCTTCTCTGCCGGCAAAAGTCATGGAATCTTCATTTGGAGACACAGCTGAATCTTGCGCAGGCATAACATTTTCCTGCGGAGAAACAGGATCAACTTTTGTTTCTTCCTGAACTTTAGGCTTGGTAAGTCCGGTGGGATAACTTCCCTTGGGTACAAAATCAGCCTCTGACATTACCGCATTTTGCTGTGCTCTATCCGCACCTTGTTCTTCCATTTGTTGTGGTTTTTCTGCGCCTTGCTCTTCCATATCCTGAAGCTGACCGGGCATATATTTTTTTTCATCTGTCATGTTTGCTCTCCCATAAGCATATTTTCATATATATTCGGTCAATAAAACACTTACAATGACCTGAACTATAAACATCATAAATAATTTAAATTATTCATGAAACATGCTCTGCTGTTTAAAAATCATATATTTCTAAGTATTATTTTTTTCTGAAAGCTTCACTTCATTCCAAAGCTCATCCTTGGCATCAAGATCAAGCTTGGCAAAATCAAGATTTCTTTCCAACGCAAGAGCTTCCATGGCAGCAAAACGGCGTAAAAAACGCTCCGCACTATGATCAAGTGCTTCATTGGCCTTAATTCCCTTACGTCTGCCAAGCTCCACCAAGGTAAAAATCATATCGCCAAGCTCATGACTTTGGGCATCTTTGTCATCTTTTTGCGCCACATCCAGCCATTCCAGCCATTCGGCTTCCATTTGTTGTTCCACTTCTTGTTCTTCCGGCCATGTAAAATCGTAACGAGCGGCTTTGGAGTGAATACGATAGGCTTTAATAAGCGGCGGCAATCCTTTGGGCAAAGAATGAAAAATTCCCTTGGGCTTGCTGTCGCCGGAAGCGGTCTTTTCACTTTGCTTAATGGCTTCCCAAGCTTTCAGTTGTGCATCGCTGCTTTCGAAGGTGATATCCGAAAAAACATGCGGATGACGGCGAATCATTTTCTCGGCATTCATGCTCAAAACCGTATCCAAGGAAAATTCACCTTTATTTTCGTAAAGCTTGGCAATAAAGAGCAATAAGAATGCCACATCGCCCAGTTCCTCACAAACATCTTGACTGTTGTTTT
>CAYJHV010000145.1:0-4599 GCA_964369825.1 uncultured Desulfovibrionaceae bacterium
ACACAGGGACAGAGCAATAAATGCAACAAACTTTTCATATTATGACCTTTGGCTGCCAGATGAATTTTAACGATTCGCACTGGCTTGAACATGCTTTTACAAAGCGTGGTTTTGTGCAAACTTCTTTGGATAAAGCCACCGTTATTATTGTTAATACTTGCTCTGTACGTGAAAAACCCGAGCAAAAGGTTTACAATACCTTGCGCAAAATTAAGGACGAAAGTAAAAATACCGCCGGCGCATTTGCTGTGGTGGCAGGTTGCGTTGCACAACAAATAGGTTCAGGTTTTTTTGAAAAATTTCCACAGGTAAGACTTGTATGCGGAACAGACGGAATACGAGATATTCCTAACAGCGTGGAAAAACTTTTTTCTGAGCCAAACTTACGTATTTCCTTGGTGGATTTTTCGGAAAACTATCCCGAACGTGATGCGGCTGTTTCTTCTCAAACGGCATCACCCATAGCTTATGTCAATATTATGCAAGGTTGTGATAATTTTTGTGCCTATTGCATTGTGCCTTTTACTCGTGGGCGGCAAAAATCTCGCTCAACTCAATCTATTTTGAATGAATGCGAAGAACTTTTGGCGCATGGTACAAGAGAAATTTGTTTGCTTGGGCAAAATGTCAATTCTTTCGGTCAAGACGCAACAGGTGACGGTACAAGCTTTGCGTCGCTTTTACAAAAACTGGCAAAGCTTCAAGGTATGGAACGTTTGCGCTTTATGACGCCTCACCCCAAGGATGTGTCTGATGAGCTTATTAAAGCCTTTGGAGAACTTGAAAATTTATGTCCGCACATACATCTACCCATGCAATCCGGTTCCGATTTTGTGCTGGCACAAATGGGAAGAAAATATACTGCCACGCACTTTTTAAAGCTTGTGAGTGCGTTACGTAAGGTTCGCCCCAATATAAGCTTTTCGTCCGATATTATAGTTGGTTTTCCGGGAGAAAGCGAAGAAGATTTTATGCAAACAATGGATATGCTAGAGAAAGTAAACTTCAGAGCTTCTTTTTCATTTTGCTACTCAGACAGACCCGGTACCAAGGCTTCGCAATTGCCTTTGAAAGTAGAGCAAAGTATTATGCTGGAAAGACTACATCGTTTACAAGAAAAACAAGATAAACTTACTGCTGCTTGGCTTAAGGAGCAAGAGGGCAAAGATACGGTTTTATTGTTGGAAGATATAAGCAAGAAAAATATTGATAATTCGCAAGAAATTTTTTGGAAAGGACGAGATTTACATGGGGTTACCGTTAATGTTCCTTTGGGACATGATGTGGGTAAATGTGGATTATTACTCCCTGTAAATATTATTAAGGCAAAAAAACACACACTTTTAGGTAAGCAGGTAGGTATAACATGGTAAGAATGCGCATTCTTGGTCTTAGCGTGGATAGTACGGCAAAAACTCCCATTTTACTCTTACAAACCGAAGATGAAAAAAGGGTTTTACCCATTTGGATAGGCTCCATGGAGGCCATGAGTATTTCTTTGGCTTTAAGCGGTCAAAATGCACCTCGTCCTTTGACACATGATTTGTTGCTTTCTTTGATGCACATTCTTGGTGCCAACCTTGAAGCCATTGAGGTAATTGCATTTAAAGGCGGAACTTTTTATGCGGTGCTTGTATTAAGATACCAAGATGACAGCATAAGACTGGACTGTCGACCTTCGGACGGTATAGCCATAGCCATTAAAACCGGAACCCCTATTTATGTGAGTACGGAAGTCCTCGATACAGCCATTAATGCCCAGCAAAGACAAGATGCCACTTCTTTTCAAGCCTTGAAATCAGATGCGGAAATTGTGCAAAAAAAAGTGCAAGCACCACAAAAATCTCATAAAAATGTGCAACATATCACCATAAAAATGCCCCCAAAATCGCATGTAAAAACTCTTGTGGGACCTTCAAGCTCACAAGATGAAAATGTTGACTTAGAGCTTCTTTTGCGTTCACTTGACCCACCTTCTACCAAAAAAATGTAAGGATGCATCAGGAAAATGGGAATTTTCAAGAAAAATTCTAAAGAAAATGTCATAACATTTCAAACGATTAACAAAATACTTGCCTTTGATTAAAATCTTTGTCTATAAAGAAAAAAAATGCTTTGTCGATTAGGATTTACAACAAGGGGTAGGTTTATGTTAGACTATGAAAAATTTCAAAAAGTACATGATTTTTTTTGCCAAGGAAAATCTGATCTTGCTTTACGTTTGCTTATGCAAATCCAGGCTCAACACATCACCCTTCATGATACCATAAGCGTACTTGAATCACGAGTTCAAGAGTTTGAAGATATATTGTTTCTTTCTAAGGCACTGTATTTTGACAGCAATTTTTATTGGGTTCGTACTGCATCAGTAACACAAGGACCTTTTTGTCCGCATTGCTACGAAGGCGATGGGATGCTTTTTCGTTTACGAATGCAGGAAAATGTTTTGTATTGCGAGCATTGCTCTGCAACCTATGAGTATGGAGCACATGCTGTGGGGGATACCGAAAGGCATGTACCGCAGGCAAAGTTAATCCCATTTAGACCAAGAGGTTATTAAATTTGTTCCGGTTGCAAAAAGATATTTTTGCACCCATTATGCAAGAAGACCAAGGGAACTCGCCAAAACATATGGGTGGCATGTTTTCTCCTCTTGCGCAATATCCAGGGGCAGGGTACAGTGAGGTGTTTTCAAGTGGCAGAACTCAAGAAGCTCTCCTTAAAGAAAAACCTAAACCCTTACAAAAAGAAGACAAAACTTTTGTCCGGACAAAAATGCCTATGGAGAACATGCAAGCACACTCTTTTACTTCGGCCCTACTTCTAGTGGAGGTAGAGGGCAACGCACGTATGGATAAATCGGCTTTGCGTGAAGTTGGAATTGCAAAAGTGCAAGTGCTTACCTCCGGTATTTTGGCAGGAAGATTTTTAGAACACAAAAGTAAATCTCAAGAATCTGATAATATAGACATTATTTTTTGCCATGCCAGACTTGAAGATATGTCTGCATTGCAATTTGCAGAGCTTGTCAAATTAAACCCCTCCTTCAAAAATATTCCGGTGGTGGCCATTGTTGGTAATGCTGAAGAAGGCAATTTATTTCAGTCCATTGCCAATGCTTTCACTGCCATAATCACTCGTCCTTATTCCATAAATGAATTGCAAAAAGCTCTTGTGGAAACTCGTGAAAAACTGCGCACATCTTTTTATGCACCCAAATCAGAACAAGTAAAAACCGAAGAGAAGTTTGATGCGGTGCTCAAACGTCTGGAAGGGTACCAAGGTCAAGGTGTAAAAGCAACAATGCACTTCAACGAAGGGTTACGTTTTTTAAAAGAAAAATCTTGGGATTTAGCCATAGTTTCCTTAAGCAAAGTATTGTATAATTTAGAGTTAAAAGGTGAAGCCGAATATGGTCTGGCAGTGGCCTGGCAAGGCAAAAATAATATGGATAAGTATGCTTATTTCATGAATGAAGCCTGCCTTAGTCTTGTTCGTACACAAAAATGGGCAAGGGCTCGCCATGCCTATACAAAACTTCTCCATGTTATGCCCACAGCTTTAAACCCTTTTTTGGTAACAGCCGAAGGGCTTATTCGAGCGCAACAGTTTAGAGATGCAGGCGCAACCTTACTGCTTGGCATAAATTTAAGTAAACCGCAAGATGTACTGGATAGAATAGCAAAAGCGTGTTTTTACACTGAAAATATATCTTATACCTTATCACAGATTCAAAAAAATTTTACAGCCTCAGAACTACAACCTTTAGTGCAAGCTTTGCCTCAAAAACTTGAAGACATGGGCAAACAACATGCAGCTTTAATAGAGAAAAAACGCAATGAGCGTTTACTATTGCGCAGAAAAGCTCAGTTATTACAAAGCAAAGCAGATCCTTTTTCTCTGTCACCTTTTGCTCCCACAACTCAAAATAAGGAAGAAGCATCTTCACCTATAGATTTAGGGCAACCTGAGGAAGTGAGTGGTAAAGATAGTTTTCCTTTCTTTGATGATGAAGAATCTGAGCACATAAAAAGCAAGCCTTCTCAAAAAAAATTCGGTCTTTTTTCTTCCGGCAAAAAATCCAAAAAAAGATCTGATAAAATTACTCAAGAAAGTACTTCCGGTGAAAAAAATAAAAGCATAACTCCATTGCAAGAAGAAGATTTTGAAGTGCAATTTTTATCCAAAGGGCTTAATGAAATAGCCACTGTTATTAAAACCACGTGGAGATTAATGAAAGACAAATAGCTTTTAGTCTGGGTGAAAAAAAGTATTCTATGCCCTAAGCGTTTATCTAAACGCAATAAATTGTATTATTTCATATATTTGAATTATCAACGCCTAATTCTTCAGCACTTCTTATTGAAAAAATTCTATAAATTCAAATTATTACACAGACAGTGTTTATTTAGGCTTAACATGTGAAGCAACAAAAATTGAAGAAAGAGCAAAAACTTCAGAAAAATGAAAAAAAAACTTAAAAGTGTAAAGTCTTATTTTTCAGATACTTACAAAAAATTTAAAAATATTTTTAAAAAAATGCGATTTTTCTCTTGCCAAGCTCACAACTTTTGCGTAAATACCTCTCTTGCCGCTGGC
>CAYJHV010000146.1:0-4589 GCA_964369825.1 uncultured Desulfovibrionaceae bacterium
TGAAAGGGCAGTATATTCTGTGTAGACAGACGCATCAAGGGCGGAATGCGCAAGTGAAGTGGGATTTTCTTTTGCCAATAGAGCAATGGCTTTTTTAATGATTTCTTTTGCATTGTTCGTACTGCGCTTAAAATTTGCCAGCATCATATCCATAGTCATGGAATCTTGTGTTGTATGCCAACAATCATAGTCGGTTACGATGCTTAAGGTGGCATAAGCCATTTGTGCTTCACGGGCAAGGCGAGCTTCCGGCATATTTGTCATACCAATAACGTGAGCCCCCAGCGATTGATAGAAAATAGATTCAGCCATGGTTGAAAATTGTGGACCTTCAATGCAGATATATGTTCCGCCGAAATGCACACGATTTTGCGTATTTTTAAGCACTGAACTCGCCGCATTATGCAAAATTGTACTGATTTTATCGCAAATGGGTTTAGCCAAAGATACATGACCTACAAGACCCTCACCAAAAAAAGTAGTTTCCCTTTTCTTTGTAAAATCCATATATTGATCAACTATGATCATATCACAAGGTTGGATTTTTACTTGTAAGGAACCAACTGCCCCTACAGAAATTATGTGCCGCACTCCAAGCTTTTTTAGGGCATAGATATTTGCTTTATAGGGTACTTCAGTGGGTAAAAGTGTATGATTTTTGCCATGTCGTGCCAAAAAAACCACTTGTGCGCCGGCAAGCTCACCCATACTTAAGTTGGACGATGGTTTGCCAAAGGGCGTATCTATGGATATTTCTTTAATATTTTTTATACCTTCCAATGCGTATAAGCCGCTACCGCCAATGATTCCTACCGACATAGCATTCTTACTTTTACTATTTTGCATTTTTCCAACCTATGTATTTTATTTTATGTTTCAGCTTTGTTTTCATTTGGTAAAACAAAGGGTTAATACCGTTAACATATGCAGCATGTATGTCTTTTAAATTCATGCCAAGCTTTGCGCACAAAAGCACACTGAGATTAATGATACTTGTGCGCACAAAACCATGCTTAAACCAGCGACGTCCGGAAGTATACAGGACATCAGGTAATGCCGCTAAGCGACCGTGCTTGCGAGCTTTTTTTACGAGGTATACATCCTCCAAAATGGGTACGGACGGTAAATTCCATTGTAAAAAATCTTTTTTACGCACAAAAAGTCCTTGGTCACCATAGGGCAAAGCAAAGAGTTTACAGCGTAGATACGTTGCTTGCTCAATGAGGCTACGTGTCCAAAATTTTTCAATAATACCAAAGCGAAAATATCCAAGACTGTTATTGGTATCGGCAAGGGCATGGCGAATTTTACTGTCCCAATGTTTTGGCAAAATGCTGTCTGCGTGTAAGAAAAATAGAATCTCCCCTTGTGCAATTTTCGCTGCCGCCAGCATTTGTTGTGCTCGTCCTTTTTCCGTCACCATGCACGTGGCACCATGTATTTCGGCAATTTCACATGTTTTGTCATGACTGTTTGCATCAGCCACAATAATTTCTGTAGCAAAGCTTTTGGGCATTTGTGACAAAAGTTTTGAGAGATTTTCTTCCTCGTTAAGAGTTGGAATAATAACGGAAATACTTTGCGGCACATCTTCCGGCATATCCACATCACTGAGCATGGGCAAAAAAAACGGTGAGAAAGCGCATTCATGTATTTTTGCAAGGCTTTGCGCCATTACATGTTCTGTGCCCCAATCTATACCGGTAAATATACTTTTTATTTTTTCAAGAATATGGTGTTCATTAAAATTGTTGTTCTCTATGCAAAAGCCAATAAGGTAATAGCCGCCATCTTTACTCGGTCCAAGAACACAATCGTGCTTATCCAGCAGGGCAAAGGCATTTTCCATGTTGTCTGAGCGATTTTCCGGGCAATCACTGCCTATAATGATGATTTTGTGTCGTATGGTTCGGGACGTATTTTCCGGTGTCAATGGCTCTTTCATCAATCGAAAAGACCGGTGCAAGGCAGCAAAAATTTTTTCTCCCAAATCTCCTT
This sequence comes from uncultured Desulfovibrionaceae bacterium, assembly GCA_964369825.1. Lineage (GTDB taxonomy): Bacteria > Desulfobacterota > Desulfovibrionia > Desulfovibrionales > Desulfovibrionaceae > CAYJAD01. The sequence goes on from CAYJHV010000146.1 coordinate 1,999, forward strand.
GAACTTGTGGAAAAAAAAGTGCTTTATGCGCAGGGTCAAAAGGTGAAAGCCATTGCTCCATGCCATCTTTGAGCGCACCGTTATGATGTACGTGCAGTGCTGTTGAACACACATTCAGGGCTTGTTTGAAAGTAAATTCAGTCATGCATTTATGCAAAGCCAAAGCACCTTCTTTCCCGTAAGCAGGAATTAGGCGAGTTTTCACCTTTCCTGCTTCGGGAAAACGTGTCATGAGTACAAGGGTACTTTTGCTCATTTTAGCTGCCGGTATTTTTGTTGAGCCGTTTTGAGTATATTTTTAATTGCATTTTTAACAAAAATTTTAGAATTTTAGCCACAAAGGGTGTTAAGCGTTTTTTATTGTAGGCTTGCGCCACTTTTTGCACAGCCGATGATTGAGTAGGGTAGGGATGTATGACCGAGGCAAGTTTTCCAAGCCCTATGCCCAAAGTCATGGCTGTAGTTATTTCTTGTATCATTTCACCGGCATGAGCAGAAACTATGGTGGCTCCAAGTATTTTATCACTATTTTTCTTGGTCATAACCTTCACAAAGCCTCGTCCTTCTCGGTCAGTCAAAGCTCTGTCATTTTCTTCCATATTATATTGATAAAAATCCACTTCCATGCCCATTTTGTGTGCTTCTTCGGCATATAAACCTACGTGGGCAATTTCAGGGTCAGTGTATGTGCTCCATGGTATTATTTGTTTGCTGAGCTTTTTCTTGCCTTTAAATAATGCATTTTGTACAACAATTTGTGCAGCAATGTCGGCAGCATGGGTAAATTTGAGGCGCATGGCACAATCACCTGCGGCATAAATATTTGCATTTGTGGTACATAAATTGTCATTTACACCAATGCCTGTCACTTTGTCATACTTCACCTTGGCAACTTCAAGCCCAAGGTTTTCCACATTGGGTTTGCGCCCAAGCCCCATAAAAATTTTATCCACTTCTATACTGCATTCTTTTCCTGTGGTATGGCGTATATCCACTTTGTTCTTGCCATTTTCAAGCTTTTGTACCCGCACAACTTCGCTATCAAGATGAACATCGATGCCTTCTTCCTCAAAAACTTTTTCCAAAATAGCCGATGCGTCCTTGTCTTCACGGGGTAAAAAAGCACCTCTTTGGATAATGCTCACCTTTGCTCCCAAACGCCGCAAGCTTTGCGCCAATTCACAACCAATGGGACCACCTCCCAAAAAGAGGATATGTTCCGGCAAAGTAGTTAAGTTAAAAATGTTTTCATTGGTGAGAATATCTTCATCATCGGCGTTGAGACCTTGTAGCGGAATAGTCATGGCGCGTGCGCCGGTAGCAATGACAGCCTTGCAAAAATTGAGTTGAATATCATCAACTTGTACGCTTTGGGGACCGGTAAAAATACCACGTCCCAAAAAAACATCCACACCAAGTTTGCTAAAGCGTTGCACGGAATCTACGGGGCTAATAGTAGCACGAATTCGGCGTAATTCTTGCATAACGGTGCTAAATTCTGCAGGTTCCACCTTTCGTGAAGTCAGCCCGAATTGAGGAGCATGACACATGTCGGCAGCAAGTCTTGCCGAACGAATCAGGCATTTTGATGGTACACAGCCAACATTGAGACAATCACCACCCATAAAATGTTCTTCAATTAATGCCACCTTTGCCCCAAGTGCCGCCGCTATGGCTGCACTCACAAGCCCGGCAGAACCGGCTCCAATAACCACAAGATTATATAATTTCTGTGGCTTAGGGTTTACATATTGTGTTGGATGTACATTGCCTAAAAGCTGCTCATTATGGGTATCCATGGGAAAAAGTTTCATATTTAATCCTTTAAGCTTTTTTTCGCTTTTTTTACAATCACAATGAGAATTGCCAAAATTAATGCCACAATCAGTACCAACAACCACGGAATCTCACCGTCTCGCAGGGCAGTTGAGATGGCATCGGCTCCTACTACATATAATATGGTGCCGGGAAGCATACAAAGAGCCGACCAAAAAACATAGACCTTAAAAGGAACTTTTGTCAGACCAAAGCCGTAATTAAGCAGATTAAAAGGAAAAAGTGGTACAAGACGAGTAATGGCCACAATTATATAGCCATTTTTTTCAGTGAGTTCGTCAAGCTTACGGAATTTTTCATTCTTTTGTAAGATATTTGTAATTGCATCACGGGCAAAATAACGAGAAATAAGGAAGCACAAAGATGCTCCAAGCGTTGCACCCACAATCACCAATAAAACTCCCAAAATAGAACCAAAAATGGCTCCTGCCATGATGGTTAAAGCAGAACCCGGTATGGCCAATACCGTTGTTAGGATATAAACACCTATAAAGATAAAGGCACCTAAAGCACCTTGTTCTTGAACAAAATCTTGTAATGCAGCAAACTGTCCGGCAAGGTCGCTTGTGCGCACAAAATAAAAGACTACCGCAAGCGCAAGCAAAACAATGGTAAGTTTTATCCATTTATTCATATCTCACCCTTTAGCTAAAGAAATTTTAAAATATTAAAAATAAGCAGTCATTCCGATTTAATTTTTTTGGGGGAAAACTTTTGCTGGCGCCAAAAAGTTTTCCCCCAAACCCCCTTTCAAA
>CAYJHV010000147.1:0-4562 GCA_964369825.1 uncultured Desulfovibrionaceae bacterium
TAAGAGGAATTATATATGCTTTTTCCATGTACAAAAGATCAAGCACTGGCTCTCGTTCACTGCCATGAAGCAGACCTTTTTTCTGCTGCTTCCGTCTTACGCACAAAGCATTTTGGCTCTCATGTGCAATTATGTAGCATTATCAACGCCCGCAGCGGGCATTGTAACATGAATTGTACTTTTTGTTCACAGAGTAAACACCATAAAACTGAAATACCCACATTTGAGTTATTGTCGCCATCAGAAATATTGCAACGCTTGCACATTTTATCCAATTATCCCATAAACCGTGTGGGAATTGTAACCAGCGGCGGTACTTTAAATAATAATGATTTACAAAGCATTACAAAAACACTTAAACATCTTCCGCCACACTGGCAGGGGCGTTTATGTACTTCCCTCGGTAAACTCAGTACAACATCTTTACAAACACTCAAGGAAGCCGGTCTGACTCGCTATCATCATAATCTGGAAAGCAGTACCAATTACTATCCGCAGATATGTACGACACAAAAATGGCAAGAAAGATTTGCAGTTGTCCAACGTGTCCAAAAATTGCACATGCAAATTTGTACAGGTGGGATTTTTGGTGTGGGTGAAAGCTGGGAAGATCGCATAGATTTTGCCATTTTTTTACGAGAAAATAATATTAACCACATCCCCATAAACTTTCTCTATCCGCACAAAAACACTCCCCTTGCCATGCAAAAACCCTTGGAAGCAGCAGAAGCTTTGCGAATCATAGCTATTTTTCGCCACATTCTGCCCACGGCTACCTTACGTATTTGTGGAGGGCGTCCCTTGGTGCTCGGGCAAAGGCAAGCAGATATGTTTGCTGCCGGAGCAAACGCACTCATGACCGGTGACTATCTGACAACTAAGGGTAAAAGCATTGAAGATGATTGTCGTATGATAGAAAAACAAGGTTTATTAATTGCTAAATAAAGAACAAATAGAAGTTATGAAAGGTCTTTTTATTACCGGAACAGGTACAGATGTAGGTAAAAGCGTAGTAACAGCTGCACTTGCACGCATTTTTTGGACGCTTAATGGCGTAAATTCTCAAGGCTGCCTCACTCTTAAGGCTGTGCAAACGGGAGCTGTTGCCGATGCTGCGCTCTATGCCAACGCTCTTTGCAATCTGCCACACGCAGAAATTCCTCCTACACTCAATCCACGGACATTGCATCATTTTGCTTTGGCAGCTTCACCCCATTTAGCAGCAGCAAGCCAAGGTAAAAAACTGAGCGTTCGAGAGCTTCATCAGGAAATCATAGCTTGTGCCACAGAAATTTCTCCTATCCCCATATTAATAGAAGGTTCCGGCGGTGTGGCTGTACCTTTGAATGCCACAGAAACTACCCTCGACCTCATGCAAGCCCTTAACTTACCGTTGGTTGTGGTTATGCACAATACTTTAGGCACCTTAAATCATACAATTTTAACCATTGACGCTTTACAACAACGTGGACTTCAAATCGCCGCACTTGTATGTACGGAACATGAAAAAAATACCGATGAACGCATAAAACAAGACAATATACATTTTTTGCATCAATACTATCCACATATCCCTCTGTATAATTTACCATATATGGAAAATATATCGCAAGAATGTACACACAAACAAGCACATGCACAAAAATGGGAGATGGCAGCACAAGTGCTCACGCCTTTAGTGCAGCAGTATGTAACTGATTGGGAAGAAAGCCAAAGCTTAAAAAATACACATACCCTTGCGGAATCCGTCCTTGCGTGGGATAAAAATCACCTGTGGCATCCCTATACTTCAGCCACAAAGCCTCTTCCGGTCTTTGAGGTTTCGCATACCAAGGGGGCATATATTTATCTGCGTCATAAACAAGCTCCTCTCATAGACGGTATGTCTTCGTGGTGGTGCGCCGTACATGGATACGGACATAAAGAGCTTGTGCAGGCAGCTCAAAAACAAGTGTTGCGCATGTCGCATGTGATGTTTGGCGGTCTTACACATAAACCGGCAGTGGAGGCGGCGCAAAAACTTTTAGCCTTATTACCACAAGGATTTTCACGACTTTTTTGGGCAGATTCAGGCTCCGTGGCGGTGGAAGTGGCCCTTAAAATGGCTCTGCAATATCAGCAAGCTTGTGGCGAAAAACAACGTACCTTGTTTTTAAGTCCACGTGGAGGCTATTATGGCGATACCTTGGGGGCTATGAGTGTTTGCGATCCCATAAATGGTATGCACACTCTTTTTAATCATGTTTTACCCCAGCATATTTTTATTCCACGTCCTCAATGTGCTTTTGACGGTACGCAAAATAACACTTTTGATCCGATCTGTCTTGCGCCGCTTGATGAGGCTTTCCGTACCCATGGCGATCGCTTGGCAGCACTCATTTTGGAACCCATAGTGCAAGGTGCCGGCGGTATGTGGTTTTATGACCCACGCTACATACAACATGCACGTAAATTGTGTACAGAACACAAAGTATTGTTGATTTTTGACGAAATCGCCACAGGTTTTGGGCGCACAGGCAAAATGTTTGCCGCAGAATGGGCAAATGTCAGTGCAGATATTTGCTCTGTGGGTAAGGCATTGACCGGAGGCTTTATGAGCCTTGCCGCCACCGTCTGTACCGAAGATGTGGCTCTTGGTATTTGTGCCCAAGAGCATGTTTTTATGCACGGTCCCACTTTTATGGGCAATGCTCTTGCTTGCGCCGTGGCAAGTGCCTCAATGGATATTTTTGCCCAAAGCCCTTGGCAAGAAAATGTATTAAGAATAGAACAAGCGCTTAAGCAAGGGCTTGCAACATGTGCATCTTTGCCGGGGGTGGTCAACGTGCGTGTGCTTGGGGCCATTGGTGTGGTAGAAATGCAAGAATCTGTGAATGTGGCAGCCTTACAAGAATTTTTTGTGCAAAATAATGTGTGGATACGCCCATTTAATCGCCTCATTTATGTTATGCCGCCCTATATTGTTTCTGATGCAGATATTGAGCATTTGACCTCGGTTATTACCAAAGCCATTGCGCTTGGAGTTCACAAAATATGACATGGTTACTTTTTTATACGCTTTTTTTATGTATTTTGGCATTTTACAGCCGTTCCAAAAATGCTAAAAACTCAAGTGACACTTTTTTCATCAACAATCGTCAATCTTCAACCATGGCGGTAGGTTTTTCCATAGTTGCATCTTGCGTTGGCGGCTCTGCCACCATCGGCATGGCAGGTCTTGCTTGGCAGGTGGGAACCCCTGCTTTTTGGTGGCTTGGTTCAGGAGCTTTTGGTCTTTGTATATTGGCTTTTTTTCTTGCACGCATTGTGAGGGAAAGTAGAGCGTATACGCTTCCGGAAATGGTAACGACCTTTCTTGGCGCACCGGCTCGTCCCATGGTATCCCTCATCATCATTCTTGCATGGCTTGCCATTACCGCCGCACAATTTTCTGCCATGAAAGTGCTTATTTTGCCCCTTATGCCCAATGCTCTTGCCGCTTTGCCCGCTCCGTTAAATACATTTTTTCATGATTTTGATATTTCTACATTGGCACTTTTCCTTGGAGCGTTTATTGTTATCATTTATGCCTGTATCGGTGGGCAAGCCGCTATCATTAAGAGTGATATGGTACAGTATACATTGCTTATTTTAGCATTGCTCGTGGCATTTCTTTTGCTTTTTTCTGCCACCGACGACACGCATAATCCTTTATGGACAACACCAATGGAAATTGTCAATGAACAATTTCCCCTCAGTAAATTAAGCTATTTTTTTCTTATTCTTGGTGGGAGTTACGTGGTCTGTCCCATGCTTTTTGGAAGAATTTACAGTGCCAAAAACAGTAAAATTGCGCACCGTGGAAGTATTTTGGCTGTGATTTTGCTTGTGCTTACAGCAATGCTCATTGTGGGCATCGGTCTTTTGTGTCGTGCATTCATAACACTGGAAACACCCGGCATTGCACCGGAAAAAGTATTGACCACAGTTTTTTTTGAATATCTGCCGCCGTGGGCACAAGTCATAACTTTTTTAGGGCTTTTCAGCGCACTTATCTCTTCTGCCGATTCAAGTTTACTGACAGCCGCCACCATTTGCAGCAATGATATTTTGCGTACCAAGAATATTTTTGTATGTCGACTTTGTACGGTGGCTATCGGTCTTATTTCCATAATACTGGCATTGTCCGGAAAAGGGATTTTACAACTCTTGCTCATGGCAAATGATATTTATGTGTGCGGTGTGGTCATACCCGTTTTTATAGGTACCTTATTATTTAAGCACTACACTTTTCATCCCCAAGGAATTACAGCTACCATAGGCATAGGCGGTGCTTTTGGGCTTGTGGCAGCTTTAAGTGGTGAAAATATGTATAGTTATATTGGCATTGCTGTGGCTTTACTGCTCTCTTTTGCGTGTGCAAAAAAACGTGTGAGCCACATATAAAAATTTGCCAAAGATATGAATAGTTTTTAATATGCACACAAAACTTCTTGCTTTTTAGTGATACTTACAATATATTCTTTTATGACGGAGGCGTTTCGTAACCGGTGTTGCGCTCGGTCTTCAAAACCGATGGTGGG
>CAYJHV010000148.1:0-4560 GCA_964369825.1 uncultured Desulfovibrionaceae bacterium
TACTCTCGATTTGCGTAAAGCTCGCAAGCTCGCTAACGCAAACGCCTTCGGCGCCCCTTGGGTCGGTCCCCCAATAACTTTTTACGCGCATTTTTTATTTACCTCGTAAATAAAAAATGCTTCGATATTAGATTATCAATTAAATTTTAGTTTTACATGCTTTTTTAAGAGAATGAGCCGTGAGCGCGTTTTGAGGGGTATGGGGGGAGTTTGAGGTGGAAAGGGGAACTTTTTGGCGCTAGCAAAAGTCCCCCTTTCCCCCCTCAAAAAAAAATCACTATTTTTGAATAAACTAAGGTATTAGTATTATGTCGGATTTTGTTCATTTACATTGCCACACCGAATATTCTTTATTGGACGGCGCCATACGGTTGCAGGATCTTTGCGCTCGTGCCAAAGAGTTTGGTATGCCTGCTGCTGCCATAACCGATCACGGTAACTTATTTGGCGCAACACATTTTTACAAAAATTGCAAAAAAGAAGGCATTAAACCCATTATTGGTTGTGAAGTGTATACTTGCCACGATCACAATGATAAAAATTCAGAGCTGGCAAGAAAAAGAAATCACCTTATATTGCTTGCGCAAAACAATGTGGGTTACTACAATCTCGTGCGCCTTGTCACCAAAGGGTATTTGGATGGTTTTTATTTTAAACCAAGAGTAGATAAAAAACTTTTACGTCAATATTCCGAAGGTTTAATTTGTTTATCTGCCTGCCTTGCCGGAGAAATTCCCCGTGCCATTCAAGCGGACAATATGGACAAAGCCCTTGAACTTACACGTGAATACATGGATATTTATCCCGATCGTTTCTACCTTGAGCTTCAGGTCAATGGTCTCAAAGAACAAATCAAAGCCAATGACGGGCTTATGGAAATCGCAGAAAAAACCGGTCTTCCCTTGGTTGCAACCAATGATTGTCACTATTTAAATGCCGATGATGTGGATGCCCATGGTCTTTTGCTTTGTATACAAACACAAACCAATATTCTTGATCCCAAGCGTATGCAATTTGATTCTACAGATTTATTTTATAAGTCTGCCGAGCAAATGCAAAAAGAATTTTCGCATGTACCGTCTGCCATAGCCAATACCATGCGCATTGCCGAAGAATGCAATGTGGAAATGACTTTTGGTAAACATTATTTCCCTGTGTATGAAGTGCCAAGTCATATGACTCCGGCCACAGAATTTCGTCGCCTTGCCGAAGAAGGTCTTGAAAAACGCCTTGAGCAACACCCTGACAAAGAAAGTATTGATATTCAAGCCTATAGAGCACGTCTTGCCTTGGAAATCGACGTTATTTTGGATATGGGCTTTCCCGATTATTTCCTCATTGTACAAGATTTTATTAACCATGCAAAAAACAAAGGTATTCCCGTAGGTCCCGGGCGTGGTTCGGCGGCAGGATCCTTAGTAGCGTGGGCTTTGCGTATCACAAACCTTGATCCCATTCCTTACAATTTGCTTTTTGAACGTTTTTTAAACATCGAACGTGTTTCTTTGCCGGATATTGACGTGGATTTTTGCGAACGCAGGCGCAGTGAAGTCATTTCCTATATGGTGGAAAAATACGGCGAAGATTCCGTGGCACAAATCACCACTTTTGGAAAAATGAAGGCAAAGGCGGCGGTGAAGGATGTGGGACGTGCTTTGGCCATACCTTATGCCACCACCGATAAAATTGCCAAGCTTATTCCGGAAGCACCTAAAATGACAATTAAAAAAGCATTGGATGGTGAACAGGATTTAAAAAATCTTTATGACAGCGATGCCGACATTAAAAAAATGCTTAATACCTCCATGCGACTGGAGGGTTTATGCCGACATGCGTCCACTCATGCTGCCGGTGTAGTTGTTTCCGATAAGCCCATGACCGAGTATTTGCCTCTGTATAAAGGTAAGAAAGGCGAACTTGTTACGCAATTTGATATGAAGATGGTGGAAGAAGTTGGATTGGTAAAGTTTGACTTCCTTGGGCTTAGAACCATGACGCTCATTCAAGATACCCTTGATGCCATTGAGCATCAGGGAAAAACGCCGCCGGATCTGGATGTCTTGCCGCTGAGTGATGCTGCTACCTATGAACTATATGCCCGTGGAGATACCGACGGTATTTTTCAGGTGGAAAGTTCGGGTATGCGTCAATATTTGCGCCAGCTTAAGCCCAACTGTTTTGAAGATGTCATTGCCATGCTGGCTTTGTACCGTCCGGGGCCTTTGGGTTCCGGTATGGTGGATGAATTTATTAAGCGTAAACATGGAGAGGTACAGGTCACCTATCCGCATGATTCTCTTTCTGATTGTTTAAAAGATACTTATGGCGTTATTGTTTATCAAGAACAGGTAATGCAAATTGCACAAATTATTGCAAAATATACCTTAGGTGGTGCGGATCTTTTACGTCGTGCCATGGGGAAGAAAGACCCTGCGGCCATGGCTAAGGAACGTTCTACTTTTGTAAGCGGGGCCGTTGCCAATAATATTGACGAAAAAAATGCCAATGATATTTTTGACCTCATGGAAAAGTTTGCAGAATATGGTTTTAATAAATCGCATTCGGCGGCTTATGCGCTCATATCTTATCATACCGCATACTTAAAGGTTCATTTTAAAGTGGAATTTATGGCGGCGCTCATGACCTCGGAAATGGGTAATCAAGATAAATTATTGAAGTATGTGGCAGCCTGTAAAAGTATGGACATCGAAGTTTTGCAACCTTCGGTCAATGATTCTTTGCGTGCTTTTTCTGCCCTAGAAAATAAAGTGGTTTTCGGTCTTGGCGGCATAAAGGGCGTTGGTGACGAGGCCATCAAAGAAATTGTCAATGCTCGTAAAAAAGACGGTTCTTATCAATCTTTTTTTGATTTTGCTTGTCGTGTGAATTTGAGCAAAGTGAATAAGAAAGTTATGGAAGGGCTTATCAAGGGCGGTGCTTGCGATTGTTTCGGGGTTACTCGTGCTGCATTGCTTGCCGTGCTTGAGTCTGTGGTAAGTAGGGCACAGAGGAAAAGTAAGGAGAAAGCTTCCAATCAACTGTCCTTGCTGTCCATGATTCCGAAGGTGGAAACAGTGCAAAAAGGCATAGGCTTTGATTGTTCTGAAGCCGGCATTGCGGAAATGGATCAAAGTGAAAAATTACGCCATGAAAAAGAAGTGCTGGGATTTTTCCTTACTTCACACCCTCTTTTGCCTTATCATAAAGAAATGCAAAGGCTTTGTCTTACAAGGCTTGAAGAAATTGCCGAGTCTCGCTATGGAGGCAAGGTTATTTGTGCCGTGCTCATCACTTCACTGAAAGAAATTACCACTAAAAAAGGCGATCGCATGGCTTTTGCCGGTATTGAGGATTTGACAGCCAGCGGTGAATTAATTATTTTTTCACGTACGTATCTAGAGTATAAGGAGTTTCTCCAAGCAGATCAACCCTTGGTTATTGAAGCGAGCATTGATGCCGGTACTGCCACTTCTGCTTTGGAAGATGAACATGGAGAGGACGAAGAAGAACGTCCACCACGGGAAATCAAACTTATTGCCGAAAAAATTACTCCACTTGCGCTTGCTTGTTCCCAAAATGATACGCCGGTAAGTATTCACATTCCCAAACATAGGCTTGATGCTCAAGGTATGGCCATGTTGAAAGCGATTTTAATTAATCATCATGGGAAGGTACAAGCAGATGCCTACGTTTGCCTTGATGATTTTCAATGTCATATGCATCTAGATCAGAAATACACCGTGCAACCGGGAGCAGATTTTGATAATGCTCTTGCTGTTTGGGCAAAACCGGATTAAAAAATGAATTTTACTTTAATTTTAAATATGTGGGAATGAAATTATATGAAAAAGAAAATTTGGCAATTGACAGTGCGTTCAGAATTTTGTGCAGGACATGCACTGCGCTGTTATCAAGGAAAATGCGAAAATTTACATGGACATAATTTTGCCGTGGAAGCCACTGTGCAAGGTGAAAAATTACATGCTGAAATTGAATTTCTAATGGATTTCAAAGAATTAAAACTTATACTTAAAGAAATTCTTGAGGGGCTTGACCATGGCATTCTCAATGAAAGAGCACCCTTTGATCGCATAAATCCCACCTCGGAAAATTTGGCTCAATATATTTGGCAAAAAATGCAAAATAAGTTGGAAGGCAGCACGGTCAATATGCACAGCGTGACTGTTTCTGAAAAATCAGCGCAATCTGCTACTTATATTGAACTGTAACAAATAATCTTGCACCGGGTAATTGAATGCGCTGCGTATTTGTTTTGACTATGTGGCTTTTTTACCGAAGATATATTACCTTAAAATTTTTAATGTACGCACTCATCGTGGTACAAGCAACCCATTAAGCGAAGATCACCTTGTGAAGCAGAGATTTTGATTCCGACGAACGACATTGCAAATGTTAAGCGGAACTGTTATAAAGGGGGAGTTATGCACATAAACATAGATTTTAATGCCATTAACCATGTTTTAGCCAAGGCTTTTCAGCAAGAGCGTAACTACTTGTTTGAGCATGAAGTATATGAATTACTCAATCTTTCGGGAGCAG
>CAYJHV010000149.1:0-1499 GCA_964369825.1 uncultured Desulfovibrionaceae bacterium
AGACACGCTTCGCTTCGGCGTTAAACGTGCAAATAAATTGCACTTACGCCTCAGCGGCGGTCGACTGCTTTCGCAGTCTCCATAGCAATTCCACGTGGAATTGCTATATCATCAAGACCTCTGCGCAATTAGTTGCGCAAGGTCTTTGGAGCGTTGACGGCAGTCAATGCGACCGAAAATCAAGAATAGGCGGAGCTTTGCTTCGCTGTTAAGTGATTGATTTTCGTGCCTTTACCTCTGCACACTCATTTTGTATGTGCATATGAAAAACTATTTTTTACACATAAAATTAAATTTGAAAATAATTGTGCAGAGGTCTTATCATCTTGTTTTATAAAAAAACCTCTGCAAACAAGTACAGAGGGTTTTTAATGTTACATGAAAGACTATTGTATTTAGCCAACTTTCATTTCATCAATAAGTTTCATGGTTTTGGCAACTTGCTCTTCCAAGAGGCGTACAGCGGATAAAGCTTCATTCATTGCGCTATTCACATCGTCGGTGGCGGTGGTAACACCGCTCATTGCGGAGTTGATTTCATCGGAAGCGGCCGATTGCTCTTCGGCGGCGGTGGCGATGGAGTGAATTTGTGAAGCTGTGCTGTTGGAAAGCTCCACAATTTCTTCCAAAGAATGACCTGCTCTGCGAGCCATATCGGCAACTTTTACAATCTCACCCACAGAATTGTCCACTGAGTGCATGTTTTGGTTAACGCCGTCTTGCACATTACGTACAGCGGTAATAACTTCTTGCGTGGCATCCATGGTTTTCTCTGCAAGTTTGCGTACTTCATCGGCCACAACGGCAAATCCACGACCAGCTTCGCCGGCACGGGCAGCTTCAATGGCGGCGTTCAACGCAAGTAAATTCGTTTGGTCAGCAATATCAGAAATGACGCCCACAATGGAATTGATGGATTCGGCATGATTCCCCAAGATAAGCATATCTTCTTTCATTTTGGTGGCTTGAACTTCTACGGCACCTATGGATTTAGCGGCTTGACTGACAATATCAGCACCTTCAACGGCTTTTTCACTGGCTTGACTTGCTATATTAACGGCCTCGCTGGCATTTTGAGCCACAGACAGCACACTGGCATTCATTTGTTCCATGGCTGTGGCCGTTTCTGTTACTCGCCCGGAGCTGACAGAACAGCTTTTTTCAGATTGTATTACTTGCCTTGTAAGGTCATCAGATGCTTTCACTATAACATTCATAATGCCTTCAAGCTGTGTGGCGGCCATGAGCATACCTTCTTTTTTGGCATTTTCGGCAGCTTTTTGTGCTTCGGCAGCTTTTTGACCTGCTTCGGTGGCAGCACGACTTTCTGATTCTGCCTTTGCCTTGGCTTGATTTGCCTCATCAATATTTTCTTTTAAGGCATTGACCATATTTACAAGATAACCATAGACGCCGATAGTGGGAGTACCGTCTTCAATATTATAATCGCCGTCAACCACACGCTGGGCGATATTGTTCAATTCCTGAGGGTCTTTTCC
>CAYJHV010000149.1:1599-3282 GCA_964369825.1 uncultured Desulfovibrionaceae bacterium
AATCGCCGTCAACCACACGCTGGGCGATATTGTTCAATTCCTGAGGGTCTTTTCCAAGTTGTGCGTTAACATTTCGCAACACCCAAATTCCAATGCCTAGCCCAAAAATAAGCATAATAGCAAGGCAAGCGTAGGTGAGTATTTGAGTTTGTTTAAAAGCGGCATCACCTTCAGCCGAGGCTTTGTTACTGCCATCAACATTCAGTTGTACTAATTTAAGGAGTTCGGCAGAAGCTGAATTAAATAAATCATTGGATTTACCTCTTAATAAAAACTTAGCTTCTTCTGTGTTGTTAGCGATGGAAAGCTGCAAAATTTCTTTACTCACCTGCATATAATCTTTCCAATAATCTTCAAATTTGTTAAATATGGCTTGCTCTTGCGGTGAAGAAATAAGTTTTGCATAACGTGCGCTTGTTTGATTTAAATCTTTGAGGATGGCAGCCATCCTGTCATCAAAGATACGCATATCTTCTTCCTTCATGGAGAAAACATGGCTGATTTCATTGATGCGATAATCGGAAGTATAAGTATTCATATTTTGCACATTGACGGTGGACGGCAGCCAATTTACCGTGATTTCAGTGCTTTTATCATTGATTTCTTCAAGTTCAAATAAACTGAATACACCCAACACAATGAGAGCTAAAAGGAGTGAACCAATGAGTAGAGTCAGTTTAACAGATAAGCGCATGTTTATCCTCCATGTTTAATAATTAAGGGTACTTTATAAAAGGATACAAAAAAATATCAATGACATTAAAAAAAATATGTTTTTAAGATGTTTAGATGATAAACACGTTTTTTTGTATTCTTCATAAGTTTCAATCAGACCAAGACAAACAAACACATCGGTATGATTTTAAAACTCTTTATGGAATTTTAGTGTAAAAATTATTTTATAGACTTTTATATTAAATTGGGTTAATGGACAAAAAATGCTACAAATTTTGCTGTTTAACACTTATAAAAGCATAAAATATATAGAACTCCCTTTTGCCGGTGACGACAAAGTGTATTAACAAGGAAAAAAAATGGATAATCAACAACACTTGCAGGATAGTGACACTGAAAATATCTTAGATTTTTATAACTTATCAAATGGTAAACATCCGCAGGAATTTTTGCTGCATTTTCAAGATGATTCTTTTAAGCGTTCAAGAGCCTACTTGTTATGTATTTTAACTTTTACCTGTACCTGCATAAGTTTTTTTATAAATCTTTATGAGGGCGGTACTGTATTTTTTTATCCCTTAGCGGGTATTTTTTTTGCGGCAATACTTTGTTTTTTTTATCTATTGTTTTTCAAGGTGGGTGAAGGTGCCATTGCCATGTTGCTATGGATTATTCTTTTAAGCCTTGGTTTATTTATTATTTTGCAAGATCCAAGTCCCGATCATCGTTCTTTGTTGTGGATTAGTATTTTTCCTCCAATTTGTATTTTAACCATGGGGGTTTTTAAGGCAAGTATTTTATTTTGTGCCTTTTTGTCGGCATTGCTTGCCATTTTTGTTTCCCCTCTACAAGCTTATATGGTTAATCCTGTACCCGTGGGCACACAAATCCGTTTGCTGATCACCCTTACCAGTAGTTTTTTGCTTATTGCTTATGTTGATTATTCTCGTTCGAAGACCTATACAGCTTTACAAAAAGCGGTGTGGCACATTGGGCAAACGTCACTTA
>CAYJHV010000149.1:3382-4554 GCA_964369825.1 uncultured Desulfovibrionaceae bacterium
AAGACCTATACAGCTTTACAAAAAGCGGTGTGGCACATTGGGCAAACGTCACTTACCGATAACCTTACCGGCCTTGGTAACAGAAGGTATTATGATAAATTTTTAGAATGGGTTATGGCAAATACAAAACGCAGTAAACAAAAATATGCCGTGGCACTTTTGGATATTGACCATTTCAAGCGTATTAATGATGTATATGGGCATGATGTAGGTGACAATATTCTCATTCATCTTGCTAAAGAGCTTAAAAAACATGTTCGAACGGCTGATATGCTTTTTCGCTGGGGAGGGGAGGAGTTTGTCATTGTTATGCCCAATTGCAATCATCATGACTCTATCATTGCGGTTGAGCGTTTTCGTTCGCATATTGAGCGTACCCCGTTTTTTTTAGGAAATGAAAAAATATTTATAACTATAAGTCTTGGCGTTTATACAGGAATTGAAAGCAATGATGCAAAAATTCCCATGCAAGTAGCCGATCAATGTTTGTATAAAGCAAAGTCTAGCGGGAGAAATAAATTCTTTATAGGGTAGATAGTATAAATACTTTAACAGAAAATATCATACAGGAAAAATTTTAAAACCTCATATATTTTCCTTTTCAAAAAAGTATTTTTATAGTAAATCAGCACAAGTAATTTTAAAAGGAGAAATCAATGCCCAAAACTTCGCTTATAATGGCAAGCTTAATGCTTGTGCTTTTGCTTGGCGCATGTCAAAAAAATGAAATGGATCCTCGCCAAACTGAGGAACAAAGGTGGTTAGAAGCCAGAGCCATTTGCCTTGAACAAGCACAAGATATGACCAACAGCACGGTCAGTGTAGCTAATCCAAACACAAATGATTATTTTAGATCATGTATGCGTGCTCGTTTCAATTATACCGACGAAGAACTGCGTGTTAGAGGATACTAAGAAAAAATTATTTGAAAGTTAAGTTACTTAGAGATTCGTGTTTCCTTCTTATTTTTTAAGTAATATATTTTTACAGAAAAAAGACCCATAGATTGAATTCTTCGCATAATTTACTGCTAAGATTTTCAATATTTGGGTCTTTTTTTGCAAAAAGTTATTGCTATTCGAAAATAATTTTTACAGCTTCACCATCATTATATTTTTCAACGCTGCCAATAATCCAAGCTTCTGTATTCATAGCACGAATACGCTGAACCG
>CAYJHV010000150.1:0-4551 GCA_964369825.1 uncultured Desulfovibrionaceae bacterium
GCATTGCCTATGACCATATCCGCATGAAAACCTTTATTTTTAAGACGCATAAGGCAATTTGCTGTATGAGAGGCACGCTTAATGCTGCGAACGGCTTCAAATTCTGCCCGATCCGGTATATTAGGCACATGCGGTTGATTTATTAAAATTCGTCCCACATTGTTAATGCGCACGTCATTGCGTGATCTGGAAGTAACAAAAAGAACTTTGTTTTCTTCTGATTCAGCAAGTTTTCCGGCTGTACCTCTGAAAGGACCTGGGAAGTTATGCGGTAAAAATAATACTTTCATGGTGCTCCTTTAAGATTTGACGTTTCTTTGCTGAAGTTGCGCAATAAATTCTTTTCCTTCTTCGGTGGCAGAGTATGCATGTAATGCAGCAATAACTTTTGGATCAAATTGACTTTTATCTTTGTCTAAAAGCATCAAAGTTTCTTTAAGAGTTTTTGCCTTACGATATGCACGCGGACGTAAAATGGCACAAAATACATTGGATACACATAAAATTCTGGGAAGGAAATCGATTTCATCACCTTGTAAGTGAGCCGGATATCCTGTTCCGTCCATGTTTTCATACATTTGCCTGATGGTACTTTGTACGGGAAGACCAAAGTCAAAGTCTGCCAAAATGGCACAAGTTTTATCCACGTGTGTATTCATAAGCGCACGTTCGTCATCGCTGAGTTTCCCTTTCTTGTTTAAAAGGGCTTGAGGTAAGGAAAGCATTCCTATTTGACTGAGCGATGCGGCGATACGCAGGGTTTTTAATTCTTCATCAGAGCATTTTAAATTAATTCCAAGTTTATTGGCAAGATCTCCAAGAGCCAAAGAATGCCCACATAAATAGGGATTCACTAATTCAATGGCCATGGTTAAAACTTGAATAAGTTGTTCAACTCGGGCTTGTTCTTTATCACGTTCAAGAAGCATTTGGGTTACGTCTCTGTATACGGAAACAACACCATCAACTTTATCTAAGGTTCCAAAATAAGGAGTACAAACAGTTTGTAAATATAAAACATTTTGATGAATGGTGATTTTTTCTTCAAAAGTGTGTGTTTCTTCGGTTCGTACCACTGTATCCAATTGTTTTTGTAATATTTCTGCCGTGTCAGGGTTTAGAAAATTACCCATTTTATAGCCGTTCAAAGTTTTAATATCATGCTGCACCATTTTGGCAAAAGATTCATTGGCATATTGAATATTACCAAGGCTGTCGGTCAGTACCACCGCATCAATGAGGGTAGCATTAATACTATTTAGAATTTGCTGTTTGGTACTCACTTCGTCGTAAAGTTTGCGCATATTTTTAGAAATGGCACGTTCACTGCGATGCACAACAAACCACCAGCCACCGCCGACCACAAGGAAAGTGATAAAAAGTCCGACACCTACCATGGAGTACATGATGAGTTTAAATTTATTATAAAATTCTTCAGCTAAATAAGATGGTTGTTCGTGACTTACCATTAAGTCATAGCCGTCTACAGGAACACCCACCGAATAAACTTGCGTACCGTTGGCCAAAGTTCTTTCGCTCAAAGCCAAGGGAGTGTTTTTGGCAGCCAGCCAGCCGGCAAGATAGTTTAAATTGCCTGTATTTAAGTCTGCATATTGGAGAAGTTCTTCGGAATCTTCTGTCCATTGTAAAAGTCTGTAAGGAGCGTTAGTTCCCACTTCATTTTGCAAAAGATTGCCTAAAATGGTTTCTACCGGCATGAACAGTAAGATGACTCCCACAGCTTTGTCAGGTGGTAAATCTGTATATTCGGGTGGGAAGATGGGATAGGCTAAATTGACCATCAAACCATTTGGACTGTCATAGATGGAGGAGAGATTTGATTTACCGCTGGACAGGGTTCCTCGCATCACAGCATCCTGCATGGGAGTAAGCTTGGCAATATGATCTGAAGAGAGGAAAAGGGGTTGCAAGTTGGTATCCCAGATACCGGCATCCACCACATCTGCTTCTTCATTCATAAAAGTAATCAATTGTTGTTGTAAAGCGTCCTTTGTGCCTTTGAGATCCAGTTCTCCGGCACCACCTTGGGTAGCCCACGAAGGTAATTTTCCGGACTCAAGACCTTGTTTGTGAATAAGATATTCAGCAGCATACAGGCGCAACATATCCTTGGATACAAAACGTTTTGTATCCAATTGCATATTGTCAAACCATAGTTTTACCGCAATTGCCCTTGTCTTTGCATCTGAAGTCAAGGTAATTTGTAAATTTTGATTCATAGTATTATTAACTTGACGCAAAGTATAGACGGTAAAGATCGCAGAAGACCCAGTCATGGTCAGCATAATCAGCAAAACCAAGAAAAGGCTACGATAACGAGTGCCGGTTGAAGAAGATTGCAAGCTTGTATCCTACCTTTCGCGAAGAGCGTTTTGTTGCGCTTTGAGAATGGGTTTGAGTATATAATCCAAAATGGTTTTGCGTCCTGTGAGAATGTCGGCTGTTGCTGTCATTCCGGGAATAATAGGCAAACTTTCATCTTTATATATAATACCATTTTTCTTGGTGCGCAACTTGGCAAGATAAAAAACTTCACCTTTTTTGTCTTCAATGGTATCAGCACTGATTTGTTCGAGTATTCCTTCAAGCCCACCGTATATGCCAAAGTCATAGGCTGAAAATTTAACCATGGCTTTTTGATTGGGGTGTAAAAAAGCAACATCTGAAGGACGAACACGCACTTCCACAAGCAAAGTATCATCAAGAGGGACGATTTCCATGATGGGTTCGCCGGGTTTGACCACGCCTCCGATGGTATTGATATGAATTTGTTTAACCGTACCATTGACCGGGGAGCGCATAACGGTACGTGTAACACGGTCACTGCCGGCAGAAAGTGTTTCTTTGAGTGAATTTAACTCTGCACGGTATTTATTGATTTCTTCGGTAATGGAAGCATCAAGTTCGGCTTTACGAAAGGCTATGCGCTGTTTTGCTTCTGTGGCGGCTGCCTGTGTTTTGGGAATGGAAGCGGCAAGTCCGTTGAGTTCGCCTTCAAGGTTGGCAACTTTTTGCTCTAAGTCTAAAAATTCAAGACGTGAATAATTTTTGCGTTTTAGAAGCGGTGCCACGGTATTACGCTGTTCGATGGCAAGGGCAAGATTACGAGCCACGGAGGCTTTGCGTGTTTCCTGTTCTTCCACTTCTTTAATGCGTTGATCATATTGTGATGCCAAAAGACGTAATTCACTTTCTCTTTGTAATTTACGTGCTTGTAAAACAGTAATTTGGTCAGTGATAACTTGCGGCGCATTTTTTTGAATGTCTTCCGGAAAAACTGGTTCTTCGCCGCTTAATTCCGCTTCAAGGCGAGCAATGGCAGCACGACTTTCAAGGGATTTTGTTAAAGCATCCCTGAAAGTTGAAGCGGCAACTTCGTTATCAAGGCGAGCCAAGGGCGTACCTTGGGTTATAATTTGCCCTTCACGCACAAGCACGGCTTGCAATATTCCGCCTTCAAGATTTTGAATAACTTGTGTGCCTTGGGAGGCAATGACTTTGCCTTCGGCACGAGTTACCTCATCAACTTCTGCCCAAGCAGCCCACGCAACAAAAATAACAATAAAAAGTCCGGTTGCTATGGAAAGCAAGCGAGCTTGCGTTGAGGGTTTTCGTTGCAGCGCAGCTTCCACCACATCTGCATACACAAGTTCATCGGCTAAAATTTTATTTTGCTCTTCCTGTTCTACCTTTGCAACTTGTAAAGCCTCGGCATTTTGTGCATCGGTAAGATCATTGGCTACATTATGTTTTGGTTTTGTAGTATTATCCGGGGGTTGAGATTGCATGTATACCTCATTATTTTTTTATTATTCGGAGTCTAAGTTAAAACTACGTCCTGTAATTTTAACTTTTATCGACTGCGGCAAAACAAGTTTCGCCTTGTCTCCAAAATGCTTAGCATTTTGTACGTAACGTCCTGTTGCGCATTTCAATTAAAAGTATCGGATTAACGTAATTTGAACTTAAAATTGAAATTAAATGGCAACTTCTTTTTGCGCTTGCCCTTTGCTTGCCGAAGAAGTTCGTAATTTTTCTATGACCAAATCTTTGGGTCCGTCTGCCACAATACGTCCGCCATCCATAACAACTAAACGATCGATGAGTTTGAGCATACTCATGCGATGTGTTACAAGAATAAGTGTTTTATTTTTCATATGTTTTAACAAACGTGTTTGTACAACATGCTCAGACGAAGTATCCATATTGCTGGTAGGTTCATCCAAAATCAACACTTCAGGATCTCGCACCAAAGCTCTGGCAAGTCCGATGGCTTGACGTTGCCCGCCGGAAAGAGCTTTTCCTTGCTCTCCCACTTGAGTACCAAAACCTTCAGGTTTGGTGCGAATAAAGTCGGTTACACTGGAGATGGAAGCGGCTCTGAGCATACGCTGATCGCTGACATAAGGATCCCCGAGAACAATGTTATCACGTACGGTTCCATAAAAAAGTACCGTATCTTGAGGAGCAAAACCCACACGAGTACGCAAATCTGTCCCTGCCATTTGTCGAATGTCAACACCGCCAAAT
>CAYJHV010000151.1:0-4543 GCA_964369825.1 uncultured Desulfovibrionaceae bacterium
CACTTCCTTTGAAATTCCTCAGGAAGCTGAAGGCTATGCTTGCGCCGAAGCTCCACGTGGTTCACTTATCCACTACATTAAGGTAAAAGACAAAGTTATTGATAAATATCAAATTGTTTCCGCTACCTTGTGGAACTGTAGCCCCCGAGACGATAAAGGTAATCTTGGCGCCATGGAGCAAGCACTCATCGGCGTTGAAGTTCCCGATATTGAAAATCCTGTCAATGTGGGACGTTTAATACGTTCCTACGATCCCTGACTTGGCTGTGCTGTGCACGTGTTGCACGCTGAAAGCGGTAAAGTCACTGTTGTTGAAATCTAATTATTTCTTAATAATACAATAATAAAAGCCTTACGTAATGTTCGTAAGGCTTTTTTTGCGTTTATAAATTGAGGCTCGAATTCATTTTAATAATGTGGTTTACATTTCGTCATTGTCAGAAGAATTACAAGTTTGATCAGAGCCGCAGCAAGACCCTTTTTTACTGCCGCAACCGCAAGACCCCTTGTTCTTTCCAAAGAAACGTTTGGCAATGAAGAAAACAGCTACCAAAACAATACCTAGGGCAATGAAATCTGATGCAGACATGGAAGAACTCCTTTTTTGATGTATAAATTAATAATAAGTATTGATAAAGCCATTGTCAAATAAGTTATACTTCTAAAGCAATACTTTGCGTATCAAAAAGCTTCATAAATGGCAATTTTTAAATTATTAAAGTTTGCAAGCTTTCAAAGCGTTTGACGCAATTTTGGCAAAGGATATGGCTTGGGCAACCTTGAATGTGATTTTCACGAAAAGATTTAAAATGTGAGCTATTCCAAATATCCAAGACATGTTCTGAATTTACATTACCAAAAATCGCTTGATCTTGATAGCTGTTTAAGGTGCTTTTTGTGGGAATATTAAGGTAAACGCAAGGGGAGATATTTCCTTCTGCACTTACATACAGGCTTTTTTGAATGTTTTCACGACATTGGCTTGCAGCTTTATTGCTTGGTAATGCATAATGTATTTGTAAATCAAGTTTATGTGCTTTTTCTTGTGTTTCTGCTAAAATTTCTTGGGCAAAAGCAAGCTCTTTTGTTTTGTGTGCAGGCAAAGCCAGCGGTTCAAGTCCTGCATTGGGTACAAAGTCAAGGGTGCTGATGATGGCGGTGGAGACATTAAGTTCTTGCATAAGTTCAGGTAATTGCAATACAGCTAAAATGCGATCTGCCAAAAGTATGTACGCAAGATGTACTTGTAGATGAACTGCCATTTTTTTGCGGCGCAATGCTTCAAAATTTTTAATGTTTTCGCAAACAGTGTTAAAATTTGCTCCCATTCGTACCGCATTGCTTTGGGCATCGCTTCCGGCAAGGGAAAAAGCTATAATATCCATACCGCTATTTAAAATATTTTCGGCTGTTTTTTGTGTCAGGCTCAGACCACAAGAAGTGGAGGAGACAAGGCAATCTGCTTTGCGGGCAAATGCCACGAAATCAAAGAAATTTTTATGTAAAAGCGGTTCTCCCCAGCCTTGTAAATGTATACGAGTACTTTGTTGCAGCAGAGGCCAAAGGTTGGCAAAGGTTTGTATTTGCATGTGTTTTCCTTGCCAGCTTTCTGCCAAGGTGGTATGCGGACAATACAAGCATTTTGCGGCGCAATGGGAAGTGACTTCCACTTGCAGGCAATCAAAGTTTCGTGGTTTTGGGTGTATAAGTTCTTTGAAGATGTGCCAGACCGAAGGAGATTTGAATGTCTTATCTTCTAAAATTTTAAGGTCATCGGGCGTTGAAGTGCTTAAGGGAAAATTCATATGGTGACCATTTATTACTTTTTGAAAAAGTTTTTGAGCTTATGCAAGAAACTTGAGCTTTGCTTTGTCTCTTTAAGTTCTAACTCTTCATTATTTAAATGAAAAGAACATTGTACAAAGGGGAGGGTAGGAGTACCGCCCCATTTGCACTTGAAAAAGCGTATACCGTCATTAATTCCAAGCCCCAGATTGCAGGAAGTATAGCCTCGTTCTTCGGCTTCTTGCAAAAGGTTGAGGAGGAGAATATCGCTTACTCCCGGAGGAGCCGTTGCAAGGCGCATCCCAAACATATAAAATGCCGTGCGCCAAGAGCTGAAATCTGCCAGCGCAAAGCCCAAGAGTGCATTGTTTGAGCGTGCAAAGGCCGAGTACATGCGCACCGTTGCCGTTGAATTGCAATAACTTTCCAAATGCTGAAAAATACTTGCCATTTCTTTGCTCACATTGTGGCGACGTACATAATCAAGCATAAGTTTATGATGCTCGCTGCTAAAAGCACCTTGAGCATCTTTTTTTTGAATATTCATGTGTAGCGAAGCATTTTTGCACATATTTTTAGCGTTTTGTGTTAGCTTTAAGGGCAAATCCACAAAGTAATAAGCGTCTTCCGTGATATTTACTTCAGGTGGAAGTATTTTTGGCAGACGAGGCGCAAGTATGCTGACAGTATGTACTTGTTCAAGGTGCGTAAGCTCAGCAAGGCAAGTCTCCAAATCGTCACTATGTTCTGCATTTTCAATGTCATAGGCTATCAAGATGGCATGGGTTGCATTGCTGTGTAAAATATAGTTGCCAAAAACCTGCGATTGCAAATTCCAAGGACTTACTGCTTGCACATAGGCAAGTAGTTGATCCGGAACATAGGCTTGCAAGGCATATTCTTCTAAGGTGTTTTTCGTAAACATGCTCGAATCTTATGGCTAAAGGTTGGGGTGACTTGGCGTAAGGTAAAACCATCTTCTTGCAGCATATGCCGTAAGTTGAGCATATGCGCCGTACCCACAAAAACTGCCGTGCGTCCTTGTTCCAAGAATGGGCGCATTCGAGTACGAAAACGCTCATCACGAACATTGATAATGGTATGGGTACGGGTGGGAAATTCGGCACTGGTACCCATAAGGCGCAGTAAATCGCCTCGTAAATAAGCTTTGATATTTTTGCCAATCATTTTTGGCCAGCGATCACAATTTTGGAAATAGCGTACCACACGTTCCGGCGGTACACTGTTCAGAGAAGCCAATTGTTCTTCGAGGCTTTCCATGGCAACCACTTTTTTTCCAAGGTCATGGGCAAGATTCCATGCTTCAAGGTCCACCGATTGCCGCCAGCCATTTCTTTCTAAAAAACCTGTCCATAAGGTAAAGAGGGCAGTCCAAGGGCGAGCGTTGCCCAGATACCAGCGTACATCAATTAATCTTTTTGCTTGTATATTCAGAAGTTTTGCCCAAAATCCTTCCGGACCTCGAACCATACGTTCAAGTTTGATAATTTCCTCTTCGCTGAAATAGCCAAGCAAAGGTTGTTGCTCTGCGGTTAAAATGGTACCTTGTGCTTCCACTTCTTGCAAGGAAGCCGTATCCAATGGACCTTCAAAAAGTACCGTGTCCACCTTGGCAAAAAGTTTACGAAAAGATTGCTCAAAAGAATAGCAGAAAAAATGGGCGGATCCTCCAATCCATGAGATTTTATCTCCTTTCTGTACTTGCCAGAGCATGGCATAGGGGCGTTGCTCCGGCAGCGAAGCCATAATCTGTCTTTTGGATTTTCCCATGATTTCCAAAAGTTCGGCATGTTCACTGAGCTCTTTGGCGGTGCTTACCCTTGGTACAAAGACTTGTCTGATGAGCTGCGGAACATCCTGCCTTAAGGAAGTGCTGTCTTTTTCTTGCCAGCTTGCCAGCACATAGGGAAGCTGTGGTTGCGCACCCCATTTTATTTTGAAGCGGCGTATACCTTCATTGACGCCAAGACCTAAGTGGATAAATTCTTTATTTTCTTTACGGGCAAGTTCTAGCATGGCAGCAAAAAGAGCGTCCACAGCGTGCGATACATAGTATTTTTTTGAATGCGCTCCCAAAAGATATGAACAAAAATTTTTGGGCGCAAAATCCATTAAAAGGCTGGCGCTTAAATTTCCTTTTCGATCATAAGCATTGAGTAATTTTAAATCATTATTTTGGTGCTTTAATGCTTGCGGTGTGGCTAAAAAAAGTTTTTTGACCATGGGATCCATTGTTGAAGCAGATTTGATACCATCTGTCACCACATTTTTTGCCAAAGTGCTGCGTCCCAAAAATTCCGTCCAAAGGCTTTGATGTTTGGCGGTGAATTCCTGCCCAATCTCATACCTTATGCCGTTTTCGCCTTTGCGTACGGCTCGTCGTATATTTTGGGGAATTTGAGCTTTGGCAGAAAGAGTATAGAAGACATCTTTGCTGTGGATAAAGGGCTGTAAAGATGTGGGTAAATCCGGAGCAATGGCAAAGCATTCCATGGCTTTGCTTTGAGCTACAGCCTCATTTTTTGCCTTCAAAAAATCTTCATGAGAGTAGGTACCTTGAAGCGGGTAGCCGATAATGGTCAACCATGCCTGCCCATGATCATCTTTTTGAGTAAAACAAAGATAATCATTTTGCACAAAATAAGTTCCGCCGGAAACTGCTTGCATAAAATGCACGGAGTGTTCAGGAACCTTTGCCGCTGCAAGTATTTGATTTATTTCCATACAGTCCCTATAA
>CAYJHV010000152.1:0-4518 GCA_964369825.1 uncultured Desulfovibrionaceae bacterium
GGGAACTTTTGCTTGCGCCAAAAAGTTCCCCCCACACCCCCCTCAAAACGCGCTCACGGCTCATTCCCATTGGGAATGAGCTAAAATCTGCACTTGCGAAACCTAATCAACAATAAATCAAATTGCTATATTATCTCCAGCCCCTCATGTATGGAACAATAATAGGAAAAAAAATAATAAACAGAATTAAAACGCCTCCAAATTCTGCAAGAGTTCGAAGATGCTCTTTTCCGGCTTGTGCCCACGATACTTCTTTTGATTTTATGCGCTTTAAACATCTTCTGAAAGATGTAAACAAAGCCCCTCCGCAGCATATGCAAAAAAAGAATATGCTCATTTCAGCCAAATCACTACGAGATAGATTGTAAGGTCCCTTCGTGGCAGATGAAATGTCAACCCATGTAATGCCGAGTATATGGGCATAAGCATAGACCAAATCATAAAGGTTAAACATTGCAAGAAACATCAATGCGTTGGGCCAGCCCTTAAAATCGGGATTATTAAACATAAGATCTCCTTTGCAGGATGAATTATCTTTAACTTACCGGAAACACTGATTAAAAAATTAAGATTTTTGCGCTATGAATTAAGAAATTTTATGTTTTTTAAGTAATTCGTAAAAATGCCCACGAGACACCCCGGCCTTTTGAGCACAAAGGCGGATATCATTGTTGTTTTGCTCTAAAAGCTTTGTAATATATGTATGTTCGGTATGTTGCTTCCATTGCTTTAGCGTTGGCATACCATCTTGAGTGGTCATGAAAAAAGCTCCTTCGGCAATGGGCTTTAGGGTCTGCTTATCGCTTTCCACTCGCCCTCGTACTGCCGCAACACGCATTTCAGTGGGAAGGTGTATGGCATATAAATCATTTTCATCTTTAGCCAAAATACATGCTCTTTCCATGGTGCTCATAAGTTCACGAACATTTCCCGGCCACGAATAACTCATGAGCGTATCTATACAAGACGTGCTCAGAGTTTTTAAAGGTAAGGAATGGAGTGCGCAAAATCGTTTTACAGCATGTTTTGCTAATATGATGATATCGTCGCAACGATCTCGTAATGGGGGAATGTGCAAGGTAATACCTTGAAGTCTATACAATAAGTCATCACGAAATTCCTTTTCTTTCACCAATTGAACCAAGTTTTTATTGGTAGCGGCAATGAGGCGGAAATCACTTTTTACTTCCTCCACCATACCTACAGGGCGAAAACGTCTTAATTCAAGAGCTCGCAAAAAAACCTTTTGCATGGACAGAGGAAGTTCTCCAATTTCATCTAAAAAAAGCGAACCTGTGTGTGCTGTCAAAATAAGACCGTCTTTGGCTTTTTCGGCACCGGTAAAAGCACCACGTGTATGCCCAAAGAGATGACTTTCCACAAGATTTTCTGTTAAAGAGGCGCAATCCACAGTTACGAAAGGATAATCACTGCGCAAAGAATTTTTATGCAAGGCATTGGCAAAGAGCTCTTTTCCCACTCCCGTTTCACCATAGATGAGCACATTGGCTTCGGAACGTGCAGCTTCGTGTAAAACTTGCAAAGCTTCCTGTAGTGCCGGACTATCGCCCAAAATCTCATGAGACTGTAGCTCTTGACCTTGATTTAGGGAGGTACGATTTCTTCTGTGCGTTAAAGCTTGTTGTAATATGATGGTGAGTTCTCGTATTTTTAGTGGCTTACATAAAAACTCCCATGCTCCGGCACGTAAAGCCCTTTCTGCAATATCCTTACTGCCAAGATGCGTCATCAACAAAACATGAGGTTTCTGTGCCCAAGCCAAAAAAGTTTGGATTTGCGCTATCCCCTCACCGTCCGGAAGGATTTTTTCTAAAAGAACTAAATCAATGGCTTTTGATTGCATGGCAAAAGCTTCTGCGAGACTGTTTGCAATAAAAACCTCAGCATTCAGTTCGTGTCCGATTTTAATAATCATTTCTTGTAAAGCACTTTCAGTATCTATAAGCAATATCGCAGCCATATTATATCCTTACTTTTCAAGGAATTAATGAAATGCCAAACATGGATTACACACAAAAACGCCCAATTTTCTCTTATTCTTCGTAATTAAAATAAGCATTAATTTTTCGTTGTCATGCTTTTCTGAATTTTTGTCTTTTTTTTCTGAATCAAGACTAGTTAGTATGTCAACTTTTTTTCAATGATTCCTACAATATATTGTTATTTAGTGAAAATTTTTTTTCTTAAAATCATTAAAAAAAGGCACACTTTTTGTAATAGGAAAAACGAATGCAGATAGCACCTATGGTGTTCTGCTCTAGGGATATGCTGGCGTTTGCTTGCATGAGAGACTTAAGATTTTGTGCGAAATTGTTTAGTTGATTTTGTATAAAATGTATAGCACTTTATGGTAAATGTTGCGTAAAATGGCTATTAAAGTTATTTGCAATTATAATGTGGGCAGTTTTTGGATTTTTAACAAACTCCGCATTTGCTTTTGGTCTTAGTAACCAAGAAGGATGGAGCATATAGAATGCGGAAGGTGAGAAATCGTGTCTCTAGGCACGCCTGCCGAGGGGAAAAGTCCTTTTTCCCTCGCTTAGAGAAAAGGGGAGTGCATTCCCTATCCTCCAAGGTAAGAGTTCTCTCTTACGCCGCATCAAGAAAGCGTTGGATATAGATAGACAGCGCAGCCATGCAAAAAGCCATAACCTTCCACATCCTAAGGTTATGGCTTTCTTTTTATTTGATTTTATAATATTTATTAGTGTACAGGTTTTTCATGAATAGCATTAATATAGGTAATTCATTTGACGTTATTATTCTAGGTGCCGGAGCAGCGGGTTTGCAGTGTGCACTTACGGCTTCCAAACGTGGGATTAGCGTTGCACTGGTTGAACATAATAAATATGTCGGGCAAAAAATCGCCATCAGTGGCGGAGGTAAAGCTAATTTTACCAATCTTCGTATGGGAAGCGAATTTTATTTTGGCGCAGAAACGGCCTTTGTGGAGCCTTGTTTGGATGCCTTTACGCCTCAAATGCTAATAAATTTTTACATGAAGCATGGTTTACCGTGGGAGGAGCGAGAGCATGGGCAAATCTTTGGACTTTGCAAAGCAAAGAAATTCATTGATGCCATGCATAGTGAATGTATACGAAATGGATGCACTTTCTTCTGTAATCATAACATTTTGCACGTGGAACACCTTGCTGAACATTATATTATTACAATTTTTTGTAAAGATACCGCAAATAAAAAAATCATGAGATCAAAAAATCTTGTACTGGCTCTGGGTTCCTCTGCCTACCCGCAAGTGGGCGCAACACCTTTGGGGCTTAAGCTTGCCGCACAATTTGGGCACACATTTAAAGAGTTCACACCTGCACTTACACCTTTTATCATGCCCAAAGATTGGGAACTTGCACATTTAAGCGGAATTTCTTTGCCGGTGCGCATAACTTTGCAGCATACCATTTACCACGAAGCTTTGCTTTTTACACATACGGGCATAAGTGGACCGGTGGTTTTACAAGCTTCATGTCATTGGCACGAAGAAAATTGTAAAGCACAATATCCTTTGGAAATTGACTTTTTACCACACATACATTTAGAGGAACTTTTAGATGCGCCTGAGTGCTCAAAACTTTTTTTACGAAATCTTGTGAACAGGCATATTCCGGAACGGCTTGCCGATGCCTTATTACCACAAGATATAGCAAAGCGTAAAATTGCCGAACTATCTCGCAAATCTCGACAAAAGGCACATGCTTGCGTGCATCATTATCCTTTAAATCCACAAAAAAAAGCCGGATTACATAAAGCAGAAGCTGCACTTGGAGGGATTTTAACCGAACAAATCAATGCTTATAGCATGGAAAGCTTGCTACAAAACAATCTTTTCATTGTGGGTGAACTTTTAGACATCACAGGCACTTTGGGCGGCTACAACTTACATTTCGCCTTTGCCGGCGGACATATGGCGGGGCTTAATATTTAATCGACGCTGAAAAATGCATTTTTCAGTGACGACTATTTAGAAATTATAATCAATAAATATAATATAAGTGTTCATACCATAAAAATATTCAGAGCATAATTATATTTACGTCAACATTAAGCATGTTTACATTTATTCTATGTACATCGATTAAGTCATTCAATAAGAAAAATTAATCAAAACAACAAAAATCTATTTCCCTCCAAAAAGGTAGCTTATGAATTAATTCACAAGCACTTTGTTCCGATTATCACAAAAAATACAACACGCTATCTTTGTAAGCATCTATAATAATTGTATTTAAATTTTGATATTGTTCCTATTTTCACTATGTATAACAAAATGACACCAAAATGTCACAAATAATGTTTGTTTTCACAATCTATAAGTGTGTTGATTTTTTTTTTGCCAGTGCTATCTTGTATCTGTCGTTAGGTTGCTCCGGTTAATACAAAGTTGAGCAATAAATTTAGAAGCGACATGGAGATTATTATGAAAGCTTATAAAGTAGTATACGCAGTGTTCACATTTTGGGGTCTTGTACTTGCTTCCGGCAT
>CAYJHV010000153.1:0-4462 GCA_964369825.1 uncultured Desulfovibrionaceae bacterium
GACCTCTGCGCAATTCATTGCGCAAGGTCTTTGGAGCGTTGAAGGTAGTCAATGCTTTGCTTAAAAGTAGTGATGTTTTTTTGCGGGGGACCGATCCAAAGGGCGCCGAAGGCGTTTGCGTTAGCGAGCTTTACGCAAATCGAGAGCAGCGCGGGAGTCTGGGGGAGGAGACCTTTTTTCAAAAAGGTCCCTCCCCCAGAAAAAAATTTAACTCACAATAACCTGATTGTTTTAATAAAATCTAAGTTTTTGAATAAAGCAAGATACTAGGCAAAATTTACCATTGTCTCTCAACGTGGCTACCCATAACGCCGCCGGTTAAGGCACCGACACCGGCACCTACCAATGCACCGACGCCTATTACTCCGCCGGAAAGGGCAGCAACGCCAACACCTGCTGCAGCGCCTAAAACTGCTCCGCTGGCGGTACCTTGTGTGGTGGGCGACATATTAGTGCAGGCTGTGGCACTCAAAGTGCTTATAATTAATATGCTTATAATTATTTTTTTCATTATTCCCTCCAAAGTAGAATAATACAGTGTTTATGGTGCGGTTGACGATACAAAAATGCGCTTTCCTTGCAAACGTAAACGCAAGGCATTACCTACCACC
Source organism: uncultured Desulfovibrionaceae bacterium (assembly GCA_964369825.1). Classification (GTDB taxonomy): domain Bacteria; phylum Desulfobacterota; class Desulfovibrionia; order Desulfovibrionales; family Desulfovibrionaceae; genus CAYJAD01. The sequence continues at coordinate 612 of CAYJHV010000153.1, forward strand.
GTAATAGAGCTGAGGCTCATGCTGGCAGCAGCAAGCATGGGGTTTAAGGTAAGACCAAAAAAACCATAAAACACCCCAGCGGCTACGGGAATAAGTAAAGTATTGTAAGCAAAGGCCCAAAATAAATTTTGTTTGATGGTTCGCATGACAGCTTTGCTGAGTTTCAGAGCTTGTGAAACATGCGCCACATCACTTTGCATTAATACCACGTCTGAGGATTGCATTGCAATATCTGTGCCCTGTCCTATGGCAATGCCCACATGCGCTCTTGCCAAAGCCGGTGCATCATTGATACCATCACCTACCATAATGACTTTGTGTCCTGCTTCTTGGAGTTCTCGAACTTTTTCTTCTTTTTCATGGGGAAGGACTTCGGCAAAAATATTTTCTATATCCACCTGTTCTTGCACTACTTTGGCTGTAAGGGCATTGTCGCCGGTAAGCATTAGAACATTTAGCCCCAAGCCCTTAAGGTTTTGGACGGCGGTACGGCTTGTTTCTTTCACGGCATCTGCCACAGCAATGAGCCCCAGCAAAGTGGTGCCACGGGCAAAATACAAAACAGTTTTACCCATTCGTGCCAATTCTTTCTCTTTTTCCACCAAGGGATTGAGGATATTTTCTTTGGCAAGCAAACGAGCGTTTCCGGCCAATAATTGTTCATCGCCATGCATGGCACTGATACCAAGACCGGGCATCTGAATAAAATCGCTTAATTTTTCAGGTGAAATAAATTCCACATTGTCTTCTTTGGCTTTAAGCACAATGGCATGACCAAGAGGATGTTCGGAAAGTTTCTCAAGACTTGCGGCTATGCGTAAAAGTTCTGTTTGTGCGGCAGAAAAAGGATCTGAAGCATTTTTTACATCTTTATGCGCTTTTATTTCAATGACAGGTATAAGATCCGTCACCTCCGGTTTACCGTGGGTAAGCGTACCGGTTTTATCAAGTACCACCGTATTAATATTTTGCATACGCTCTATGGCAGCGGCAGATTTGAATAAAATTCCATGTTCTGCGCCCATTCCCATCCCCACCATGATGGCAGTGGGTGTGGCAAGCCCAAGGGCGCAAGGGCAGGAAATCACCAACACTGAAATGGCTGTGGATAGGGCAAATTCCAAATTTTGACCAAGCAGCATCCATAGGGCAAAACTTAAAATGGCAATGGCAATGATAATAGGTACAAAGATAGCACTGATACGATCCGCAAGCTTGGCAATGGGTGCTTTGGAAGCAGTGGCCGTTTCCACAAGCTCTATAATTTGCGCCAAAATACTGTTATCGCCGGCGGCGGTTACTTGCATTTGAAAATAACCGGACTTACACATGGTGGCACCGATGACGCTGTCACCTTCACTCTTTTTCTGAGGTAAACTTTCTCCGGTAATGACAGAAGTATCTATGAAAGCAGAACCTTGAGTAATAATGCCATCAGCAGCAAGGATTTGCCCTGCCTGCACAATCAAAATATCGCCTTGTTGCACTTCATGGCTGGCAATGACAATTTCTTCACCATTTCGTAAAACGGTGGCAGTTGGCGGACTTAGTCGCATAAGCGCATCAATGGCAGAGCCTGTACGCTCTCTTGCCTTACTTTCAAAAAATTTACCAAGCCCGATGAGCGCCAAAATCATGCCGGCGGAATCAAAATATAAATTCCCCACATAATGATGCAAACTTGCAAAATCATTGTTTTCTTGAGCCCAAAAAATACGCCACAGCGCATACAATCCAAAAAGTGCCGCCGTGCCCGAACCTAAGCCAACCAAGCTGTCCATATTGGGGCTGGCAGTCATTATGCCCCTAAAGCCGGAAATAAAAATACGCCCATTGATGAGCAGGATGGGGAGGGTGAGCAAGGCCTGCATTGCTGCCCAATAAAAGGGTGCTTTATTTATGTCCAGCAATGACGGTACGGGCAGGGAAAACATGGGAGCCATGGCCACATACATGAGAATGCTTGCAAAAATTAAAGAAAATATCAATGAGAAAGGCCAATTTCTCCAAAAGTTTGGTCTTTTTATGCTTTCGTTCTTATCTTTGTTCCTTACTTTAGGTTGCTGGCTTGGCTGCTCATGATTTTCAGTCGCAATTCCCGGTACGGTAGGCATTGACGGTGCTTCTTTAGCTTGTGCTGTGAGCTCATCTAATCCTTTTTCCGCTATATCTTTTTGCTCAACGCTCTCTTGCAAGCCTTCTTTATTTTCCGGGAAATCATTCTGTTTTACAGAAGGCTGCGCCACATTTTGCCCATGAATAAATTCCATAATACCCTTGAAAGGTGTGGCAGTATAGCCGGCCTTTTCCATGGTACTTACTATGTCGCTCACTTGGATTTTTTCACTGTCAAAATTGACCAACATATTTTTGCGCAAAACATTCACACTCACCTTTTCGATGCCGTTCATGGCAGTGAGTAATTTCACAACTTTGGCTTCGCAAGATGTGCAATGCACATTGCCAATGTTGAAATCTTGTCTTTGCAATTTTTGCGGTAGTTTTTGCAGTTCATTTAAAGCTACAGACGCAGTACCGCTTTCTGCCTCGGTCTTTCCAAGAGCAGTGGCAGTATAACCTGCCTTTTCCATGGCAGAACTGATTTGACTGCTTTGAATTTTTTCGCTTTCATATTCCACACGCATGGTTTTGCGCAAAACATTCACACTCACCTTTTCGATGCCGTTCATGGCAGTGAGTAATTTCACAACTTTGGCTTCGCAAGATGTGCAATGCACATTGCCAATGTTGAAATCTTGTTTTTGCAACTTCTGCGTTGCTTTTTCCGGTAATTTTTCAAGCTCAGTCAAAGCTACAGGAATAATATCACTTTCTGCATCGGTCTCTGTACTTTTATGACCATTATTTTCTTCGGCATTTTTTTTTACGTCGGTATCAAAATTTTGTTCGTCACTATTTGAGCTGTCTTGCAAATTATTTTGCAATGTGGGCAAAACAGTTTTATTGCTTTGCGGAATTTTTTTTTGCTTGACGGCGCTTATGGGTGGAATGAGAGGGAGGAATGCGGATTTTTCCACGGCTTTCATGGCGTATTTTGTGCCGGCAAAGTGCTTTTCGATGCTTTCTTGTGAAATTTTTTCACTGTCATAAGTAATGACGACACTTTTACGTAAAGTATCCACATTTACTTTTGCCACGCCGGCAAGGCGCATAACGGCATCATAAATTTTACCTTGGCACGAAGCGCAATGCACTTTATTGAGCATAAAACCTTGCTCTTTAAGTTCTTTCACCGCAGATGCGCTTTTATCATCTTCTTGCAAAGGAAAAGCAGTTTCTGAGGAAGTTTCACTTTCAGCCTTCTCCTGCTCCCTTTTATGCTCAGTATCTATTGATGTACTTTTTAAAGAGCTACCATCAGTATTTTTTAAAACCTCTTGAGTTTTCACAAGAAAATCGTCATGATTTTGTTCAAAACGAGTGGGTATTGCTTCATATCCTGCTTGTTGCACGTGTGAGACTATGGAGCCGACACCCAATTTTTCTTCGTCAAAAGTAAGCAGCATGGTTTTGCGTTCTAAATTTATGCTGACTTCTTCTATTCCCGAAAGTGCCTTAAGTACCTGAGTAAGTTTTGCTTCACAAGCGGAACAATGTACATTGCCAAGGCTAAAAGACTGTTTTTGCATATAAACCTCATCTTCAAAGGCGAAGTTACGGGCTTTATTAAGGAAACACTTATTAATTATTCATTTGAGCTAAAAATTATGATATAAATCCCAGTTAATACATCAAATTCAAAGCAATTTTTATTTACGAAGTAAATAAAAATTGCGTGTGAAAGTTTTTTGGAAAGGGGTCCGGGGAAGAACCTTTTGTTCACAAAAGGT